>DATIJJ010000070.1:0-10977 GCA_035478795.1 Gammaproteobacteria bacterium
CCCCTGAGCGGTTTCCTTTTTCTTTTTACCCAACTCAAACGCCCTTTCTGCATGTTCGCGAAGGGTATCACCCTCACCATAGTAAGCTCTTTTGGTAGAGAGTAGTGCTCGAGTAATCATGGCAGTGCCTGCAGCGAACGCCGCAGGAATCATTGCAAGACCAGCCGCCACCGGTGCCGCTGCTGTTGCCGTTGCGACGGTTGCATTTCCGGTTGCAAGTTCCGCTACACCACTGCTCAGGGCAAAGGTTGCAGGATTAACAAGACAAGCGCCCGTCACAGCCGGTGCTGCCATTGCAAGCGCCGTGGCGTTCACACCCGTAGCCAGCACCACCTTGCCTGCTGTCGATTCTGGCAGGACTGCTTCCTTATTATAGAATTTTTTCTTGACCGCATAGGCAAATTCAGCCAGTAAATACAAACCGGACACGACTGCTGCTTCCACCTGGAATTTGAAGAGGAAGAATGCAACAGGCAACATGACAGATGCTGTAGCAGGATTGGTCGCAAGGACAACCACCGAGGCGATTGCAACCGCTATCACCATTGCACCCAGTGCACCGAGGAAAAAAGAAGCGATAGCCTTTGTTTTTTGGCTGTGCGCAGCTTTTGCGGCAAGCGCAAGACCTCTTGCGACGTTTGCGTTGGCCAGTTCCTCGTTGACGGATTCAACAAGAAGGCCATCCTCAATATACATACCTTGCAAGCGCTTCAATTGAAAAATAAGCGTAAACGTCAATTCCGAACTCACCAGAAGGTCCTTCTCGGACATCGCTCTCAAACCATAGCCATGCAAGACTCTTCCGACCAATCCGGCTTCGATTCTGTTATTTAATTCCTGGTGGTATGCCCACATGTCGTCATATGCTTTTTTACGGAGTTGATAAAGCTCATCCTCTTTCAGGGGTTTCGCTGCTGCTCGCTTCGCCTTATCATCCAGCTCACACTTCATTTCTGTAAGCTCGCTGGCGAGATAAAGGTTCAGCTGTTGCAGATTTGCTTCATGATTGACTTCAAAACCAGCATTACCAGCTACATATTTTTCCAATTCGCTATGTACAGCTTCAGAATCATTCTTGCAAGACGCCAAAAAGGTTCCGTTCAAGAGGTCATATAATTTCCGCCCCGGTGATCGTGAGTCAAATGATCGTGAGTCAGATGCAAGAGGAGCTGGCATGCCCGAAAAAGGAGAGACATCTTGTCTTTTGTCTGGTCCTGGTTGTGTGAAATTTGCTACTTGTCCAAGTGCTCCAAAGGCGAAGGGCATGGCTGCGGGTCGCTTACCACCATTTTCTTCCCCCTTCATTGCCTCACCATTTTGCTTCCTGGGACGTCGAGGAATCTCTTCTCTTTTCGCCTCTACACTTTGCTGCCTCTCTGACACGCTGTCCGTCGAGACTCTCAGTGGATTAGTATCCTTTCCGGCAAGAGGAGTGGCTGGTAGTACAACAGGCGTTTGTAGTGCACCAGGCGTTTGTAGTGGACCGTCGCCAGCAAGATCATACACTGCTGTGGGTCTGGAGGCTGCTGGTGAGGCTCCTACGAATGAGTTTTGTCTTGTTGCTGTTCCTGCTTCTGAGTTTTGTCTTGTTGCTGCTCCTGCTTCTTCTTGTAGTGATACTGGTGGTCGTGGTGATGACATAATTCATTTCCTCTCAATTAAAAAATAAATTCAATAATAAAACGGGCGTTTCCTTGCCTATCTGTTATGAATGTCAGAATAGACGTTGAAGGCGATTCTACGTGAGCAGTGCTTAAGGAAATCTTAAGAGATTTGCCTTGTTTTCCATTATTTTCTTGCGTTTTTTTTCATCTGAATTTATTCTGCGCAAAGTGATTTTTCTCTTATCACCCCCTCACAAAACTGCTTGCATGAAACACCCCGCTCCCGCAGACTAAAGAACCGCTCCTCATCCTTTATTTTTTAATTTTTTAACAACACTCACACACAGTTAAGGACATAACCAATGGACGAAAACAAAAAGAAAGCGCTGGGCGCTGCCCTCAGTCAGATTGAACGCCAGTTTGGCAAGGGTTCTGTCATGCGTTTGGGCGATTCCATCATTGAACGCGATCTGGAAGTGATATCCACCGGCTCGCTGACGCTTGATCTCGCACTCGGTGTGGGCGGTTTACCGCGCGGGCGCATTGTGGAAATTTATGGCCCGGAATCCTCCGGCAAAACCACACTGACCCTGCAAGTCATTGCGGCTTGTCAGCAAATGGGTGGAACGGCTGCGTTTGTGGATGCGGAACACGCACTCGATCCGGCATATGCCAAACGCCTCGGTGTCAATGTCGATGAATTGCTCATTTCTCAACCCGATACCGGTGAACAGGCGCTTGAAATCACGGATATGCTGGTGCGTTCAAGCGCAGTTGATTGCGTGATTGTTGACTCCGTCGCAGCACTCACACCAAAAGCCGAAATTGAAGGCGAAATGGGTGATTCCCACATGGGGCTCCAGGCACGACTCATGTCGCAGGCATTGCGCAAACTCACCGCCAATATCAAACGATCCAACACGCTGGTTATTTTTATTAATCAGATCCGCATGAAAATCGGTGTGATGTTTGGCAACCCTGAAACGACAACAGGGGGTAATGCACTGAAATTTTATGCCTCCGTGCGTTTGGATATTCGCCGTATCGGCAGCGTGAAAAATGGCGATGAAATTGTAGGCAGTGAAACACGCGTCAAGGTCGTGAAAAATAAAGTCGCTCCTCCCTTCAAACAGGCTGAATTCGACATCCTTTACAATGAAGGTATTTCGCGTGAAGGTGAAATCATTGAACTGGGTGTGCTGCATCAACTGGTGGACAAGGCCGGTTCCTGGTTCAGTTATAAAAATCAACGCATTGGCCAGGGCAAGGATAATGTTCGTCAATTTTTGAAAGAACATCCTGACATGGCGCGTGAAATCGAAGGACAACTCCGTGCAAAACTCCTGACAACACCGCCAAAAACAAAAGCACCTCAAACAGAAACCCTCGAGGCAGAGGAAGAAGTGGTTTGAGTACCAAAGACGAGCTGAAAGATGTCCGGCGTGTCGCACTGGCTTTATTGGCACGCCGTGACCATTCTGAAACCGAAATGTGTCGCAAATTACAGAAAAAAGGGTTTGCAGACGATGCCATCCGGCACGTCCTCGATGAATTCATTCGCGAAAAATGGCTGAACAATGCGCGTTTTATCGAACATTATGTGGCTCATCGTCGTGGCAAAGGGTTCGGCCCATTACGCATTCGGGGCGAATTGCTGGAACGCGGTCTTTCGAAAGAACTCATTGATCCCTGTCTCAAGATCACCGATAATGCCTGGCTTGCCGACGTTTCGGAAGTCTTTCGAAAACGCTTTAAAAACCGGATGCCGCACGACCTTAAAACCCGTGCAGCACAAATGCGCTTTTTGTATTCCCGTGGATTTACGTCGGAACAGATTGAGAGTGTTTTTACCTGATTCTGGATCGGTCACATGCCAAAAAAAACAGTCAGCGCGAATGAGCTTCGCCAGTTATTTTTAAATTATTTCCGTGAGCAGGGCCATGAAGTGGTCGCCAGCAGTTCGCTCATCCCTCAAAACGATCCAACACTCCTTTTCACCAATGCGGGCATGGTGCCTTTCAAGGATGTGTTTCTCGGAAAGGAAAAACGGCCTTACACACGCGCCGCGTCTTCACAACGTTGCGTGCGTGCCGGTGGCAAACACAATGATCTGGAAAATGTGGGCTATACCGCCCGTCATCACACGTTTTTTGAAATGCTCGGCAATTTCAGTTTTGGTGATTATTTCAAACAGGAAGCGATTCAACTGGCGTGGTTTTTTTTAACAGACATTCTAAAACTGCCGCCCGAAAAACTGTGGATCACGGTTTATGAAGAGGATCAGGAAACAGCGGATATCTGGTTGAAGGAATTAAAAATCGATCCCGCCCGCTTCTCGTATTGTGGCGAAAGCAGTAACTTCTGGTCGATGGGTCCAACCGGCCCGTGCGGTTCCTGCACAGAAATTTTTTATGATCACGGCGAACACATTGAAGGCGGCCCGCCTGGATCACCGGATGAAGACGGGGACCGTTTTGTTGAAATCTGGAATCTTGTGTTCATGCAATACGATCGTGCAGCCGATGGCACGTTAACGCCTTTACCCAAACCGTCTGTCGATACCGGCATGGGCCTCGAACGACTCGCTGCAGTCATGCAAGGTGTGCATAACAATTACGACACCGATCTTTTTCAACCGTTAATCCGGGCGGCAGCAACACTTGCCCATTGCACGGATTTGTCGAACACGTCATTGCGCGTCATTGCCGATCATATTCGTTCGTGTTCTTTTTTAATTACCGATGGCGTGATCCCTTCCAATGAAGGACGCGGTTATGTGTTACGACGCATTATTCGCCGCGCGTTGCGTCATGGTCACACACTCGGCCTGACTGAACCGTTTTTCTTCAAACTCGTCAAACCGCTTGTTCTTCAAATGGGCGATGCGTATCCGGCCTGTCGCAAGATGGAATCCCATATCGAAAAAACATTGCGTCAGGAAGAAGAACAATTCAGTGTGACACTCACTCAAGGGTTGAAAGTGTTTGAGGAAGCCGTTCGTGATCTCAAGGGAACACTCATTCCAGGGACTACGGTTTTCAAATTGTATGATACGCATGGTTTTCCAGTCGATTTGACCGCGGATATGGCACGTGAACGTCAATTGCAACTCGATCTCGAAGGCTTTGAAACAGAAATGACAAAACAGCGCGAGCGTTCACGTCAGGCCAGCCAGTTTGAGACAAATCACATCGCCGGTGCGCAGCTTGAAGCATCCACCCTGTTTTTGGGTTATGAAGATGACACCCTGCAGGAAACCGGAAAAATTATTGCACTCTTCCGTGAAGGCAAGGCAGTCGATGTTTTACGCCTGGGCGAGACAGGTTCAATTGTGCTGGATCGCACGCCTTTTTATGCCGAATCCGGTGGTCAGGTGGGTGATCAGGGTACCCTCAGTGTGAATGGAAACTGTTTCCGTGTAGAAGACACGCAAAAACAGGGGCAGGCTTCCTTACACATTGGCCGGATGGAAAAAGGCCAGGTGCAATTGCATGATGACGTGTTGGCGGCAGTCAACGCAAAACGCCGCGCGGCGACCGTATTGAATCATACCGCCACCCATCTTTTACATCACGTCTTGCGCGAAACGCTGGGTCATCATGTGTTACAAAAAGGATCGCGTGTCGAACCGGAGCGATTACGGTTTGATTTTTCCCATCCCGCACCACTGACCAGCGATGAATTAAAACAGATCGAACAACGCGTCAATCAGGCCATTCGTGCCAACCATGAAGCCGTTGTGCGCATCACCACACCACAGGATGCCTTGAAAAGCGGTGCGATGGGGTTATTCGAAGATAAATACGGCGAGGAAGTGCGTGTGATTCGTTTTGGTGATTCGGTCGAATTGTGTGGCGGTACCCATGCGCATCACACGGGCGATGTGGGTTTTTTCAAAATCACCTCCGAAGCCGGGGTCGCGGCCGGTATCCGTCGTGTTGAGGCCGTCACAGGCGACGGTGCGCTTCAATGGTTAGAACAGCGCGAAATGGAATTTAAACAAAAGTTACTCCAGTCCGATGAAAAAATCCGTCTGCTTGAAAAAGAACTCGAACAATTGAAAACAAAACTCGCAGGCAGCTTCAGTCAGGATCTTGCGACCCGGGCGAAAGAGATTCTGGGCGTAAAAGTCCTCGCTGCACGCCTCGATGGCATGGATCCCAAATCGTTACGAAACACGGTCGATCAGTTAAAAAATAAACTGGGCAGCGCTGTCATTGCGCTCGCCCTTGTGAAGGATGGCAAAATCAGTGTGGTCGCCGGTGTCACAGCGGACACCCTGGATCGCCTGAAAGCAGGAGAACTCGTGAACCACATTGCCATTCAGATCGGCGGCAAGGGCGGCGGTCGCGCGGATATGGCCGAAGCCGGTGGCAATCAGCCTGACAATCTCGATCAGGCACTGGCTTCTGTGTACGATTGGGTGAAAGAAAAACTGGCGTAACAACAAGCGGTATAGGATGATAGTCAGCAAACTTTGGGAAAAATAGCAATGGCCTTGATTGTACAAAAATACGGTGGCAGTTCTGTCGGTACACTGGATCGCATTCAGCATGTCGCTTCCAAAATTATTCAGACCAAACAGCAAGGGCATGATGTCGTTGTGGTCGTATCTGCCATGCAGGGTGAAACCGACAGACTCATTCAATTGGCCGAGGCCCTGACGCCGGAACCGGATCCGCGCGAATATGATGTACTGGTCGCAACCGGTGAACAGGTATCCATGTCATTGCTGTCTATGGCACTTAATGCAAAAAATTATCGCGCCCGTTCCTACAACAGTCTGCAGCTTGGCATTCAGACCGATGATGCCCACACGCGGGCACGCATTCTCGATGTGAAAACCCATGCCATTCATCAGGATCTCTCGGCAGGACACATTGTGGTCGTGGCCGGTTTCCAGGGTGTCAATGCACGGGGCGATATTACAACACTCGGTCGAGGCGGCTCGGATACCACAGCCGTTGCACTCGCCGCCGCACTGAAAGCGGATGAATGTCAGATTTACACGGATGTGGATGGCGTTTACACCACCGATCCCAGAATATTGCCGGAAGCCGCTCTCTTGTCCCAGATCAGTTTTGAAGAAATGTTAGAAATGGCGAGCCTTGGTGCAAAAGTATTGCAAATGCGTTCGGTTGAACTCGCGAGCAAACATAATATTCCCATTCGGGTGCTGTCGACTTTCACCGACAGCCCCGGGACATTGGTCACACTGGAGGAAAAAGTGATGCAAAAGCGCCTCGTTGCAGGGATTGCGTTCAGTCGTGAAGAAGCCTTGTTTTCATTAACCGGTGTGCCCAACCGTGCGGGCATGGAAGGCCATATTCTGGCACAAATCAGTCAGGCCAATATCGAGGTTGACATGATTGCACAGACGGCCTCTGACACGGAGGTGGCGGATTTTACCTTTACCGTACAACGAAAAGATCATGCCAAAACATTGCGTGTGGTCGAAGCCCTCGCAAAAGAACTCCACGCCACCACCGTGAAAAGTGACACCGAGGTTGCCAAATTGTCCCTTGTGGGCATTGGTATGCGCTCCCACGCAGGGGTTGCCAGCACCATGTTCAATGCGCTGGGGGATCACGCCATCAACATCCGGATGATTACTACGTCAGACATCAAGATTTCTGTCATCATCGATGAAACCCTGCTGGAAAAGGGCATTCGTGCCATCCACAGTGCTTTCGAGCTGGAAAAGGCAGGGTCGAACAGGCAACCCGCTCCGATCGAATAAAATCTGTTATAGTTAAATTAATTACTAAAAAAATGCAAATCTTGTTTGCACAAACAGGCCATTTTGTTTACCATGGCTGGCTTTAAAGAGACAAGCCTTTTTAAAAGGCTCAAAAAGATTGTGCTATTTAGGGAACAACATACATAAAACAGGGCAGTTTTAAAGGAGATGGATAATGCTCATTTTAACGCGACGTGTGGGTGAAACGCTCATCATCGGTGACGACGTGGTCGTGACCGTGTTAGGTATCAAAGGCAATCAGGTGCGCATAGGCATTAATGCGCCTAAAGATGTATCCGTGCATCGTGAAGAAATATACCAACGAATTCAGCAGGAAAAAAACACAACAGCAACCACCCCCGAAAAAGAACCTGTCAAGGAAAAGGAAAAGAAAGAGAAAAAAGAAAAACCGACAGACTCGGAATAACAGATCGATAAAAATTTTGAATCAATAGCAATAAAGTCCGGAGAGATGGCCGAGAGGCTGAAGGCGCTCCCCTGCTAAGGGAGTATGGGGGCTTAAACCTCCATCGAGGGTTCGAATCCCTCTCTCTCCGCCAAGTACAAATAGAATGTTTCAATCTGAATGTGCGCCCGTAGCTCAGTTGGATAGAGTACCTGGCTACGAACCAGGGGGTCGGGAGTTCGAATCTCTCCGGGCGCGCCAAACATCCCTTCCTAAAGTTCACTCACCCGCCTGACCGGATAGATACGGCAGTCCTTGAGTTCCGGATCCTTGAGAGACGTTGCATAGCAGGTCAATTTTGTCGTTTGATACTGATTCATGGCATCCTGCTGTTTGATCAGTGAATCAATATTCTGGTTGACCCAGGGTGAACTTTCGAAATAATCATAGTACGTATCCACCCCATCGTTAATGATTTCCATATTTTTATTATTCGTAATAAACGCTGTTGTTCCGCCAATGAAATTGATATCAACAGGTGTTGGACCGGGTTCAGGTGTCGGTGTAGGGGTCGGCGTTGGAGCAGGGCCCGGCGGTGGATTGGCGATCGCAAAGTTAATAAAAGTGAAAGGATCACTGATGGTACCCGAAGTATGAGCAGGATTGGTATAGGTCACACTGATACCCGGTACATTGTCAGGCAAGACCAGGACACTTTGTCCGGTGTTCGTGCCAATCGCTGTTTGTATCGTACCAAATGAACCGATCGGGCTTGAGGTATTTGTCACCAGCGAACCCGAATCAAATACATTGCCTGAGGGAGGTGAGAGTGTCAGGACAATCGGCACTACATATCCGCTAAAATCAATGGTATTGGCAACCGATGCATTACCATTAATGTTTAATGTACCGATCGATACCACATCATCCAGTGCAAACACGTGATCACCGCCCGTACCACCCGTTAACGTTAACGATTGTGCTCCGCCTGTCAGCGCGCCAATCAGACTGATATTGCCGGCGTTCGTGGTAAAGGTCGTGAGTCCAACGAAACCCAGATTCACCGCGCTATCATACGTTTGTGAACCGCTGGTCGTGACGGTGTTTGTATTCATTGCTGTGGTATCACCCGACCCAATCAACAGACTGGCCAAAGAGGAGGAGCCACCGATAACGCCAGCAAAAGAGACAGCGCCACTGCTATTGCCAATACTGAGTCCTTGCGGTCCATTCAATGTACTACCGAATGTAATACCCGATGCACCCGTTGAAGCCAGTGTCGTCAAACTGCCAGCACCCAGATTCACCGCGCTATTATAGGTTTGTGCACCACTGGTCGTGATACCGGTTGCATTCAGTGCTGTGGTATCACCCGTACCGATCAATAAACTGGCAAGTGAGGATGTACCACCGACAACACCACCCAGAGAAACAGCACCGCTGCTATTGGCAATACTGAGTCCTTGCGGTCCATTCAATGTACTACCGAATGAAACACCCCCTGCACCGGTTGAGGTGAGTGTCGTTAAACTGCCAGCGCCCAGATTCACGGCGCTGTTATACGTTTGTGATCCACTGGTCCTGATACTGGTTGTATTCAGTGCTGTGGTATTGCCTGTTCCGATCAATAAACTGGCAAGTGATGAGGTACCACCAAGAATTCCACCCAAAGAGACAGCACCACTGCCATTCGCAATACTGAGCCCTTGCGGTCCATTCACGGTGCTACCGAATGAAATACCCCCTGCACCGGTTGAGGTGAGTGTCGTTAAACTGCCAGCACCGAGATTCACCGCGCTATTATACGTTTGTGCACCACTGGTCCTGATACTGGTTATATTAATTGCTGTGGTATCCCCCGTACCAATCGACAAACTGGCCAAAGCCGACGTGCCGCCCACATTGAAATTACTAAACGAGATAGCACCACTGCCGTTGCCAATACTCAATCCTTGCGGTCCATTCACTGTATCCGAGAATGAAATACCTGCCCCGTTACTGGAGGTCAGTGTCGTTAAACTGCTGGCATTCAGGATCACTGAATCCGTATAACTCTGTGAACCGGTTGTCGTGACACCCGTTGAATTAATCGTAACGGGCGCCGACATATCCAAAGCCGTTGTCGTACCCGTTGAACTGATCACGTGGTTGATGGTGAAACCACCCGCACCGGATGCTTGAAATGTCACATTCGGATGCGTTGCATTACCCAGCGTGAGATTACTGCCAGATACGGAATACAAAATATTGACGTCAGACAGGGAGCCTGCCACGGTAGCCATATCGGTCGTGGTAAAGCCGGTCACCGGGCCTCCATTGACCTTAATGAAACCTGGAGACAGGCTAAGAGTAGTTGTGCTGGCGTTGCCTGCACCCAGAAGACCCAGAAGATTACCCACTGAACTGCCGCCATTATTCTGATAGATCAGGTAAGGAGAACCACCTGTGAGCGTGCCATTATGTTCCTGAAAGTAGAAATAACCATTGGCGCCTGTGTTGGCAGTATCAACCTGGCTACCGTTATTTGCAAGATATACAGGATGACCGCCAGTGGTCGTCGCATTGCCTGACAGGATGCGAGGTTGACTCGTATTAAAGATGGTCAGGTAAGGATAGGACGTTCCGGCAATAATACTCCATGTGCCTGCTGAAAAACCGCCAGGAAGGCCGCCTTGTAATGTTGAGGTTGCCACGCCAAGCCCGCCGGCACTCAGCGTCGGTTGTCCTGATGTCTGGTTATCCCAGTAACTTGATGTGACAGTGCCTGCTCCGACCCCCACCAGTCCACCGGGTGATGCACCGCCAGAGACAAAACCCTGACTAAAGGAAGTGAGAATAGTACCTGAGTTATTACCAACAAGCCCCCCCACATTCGACACTGTAGCAGAGGCAACACTGAAATTGGCGAGATTTGAAACGGTTCCGGCCTGAATATTCCCGATAAGGCCACCGACATTCGTGATGCCGGTGACTGAACCAGCCGATGTATAGACACTATCCATGCTTCCACCATTAAAGAGACCCACAGCCGCACCCACATTTTGACTACCAGTCACAGAAGGATTGACCAGACCAAAGTTTGCAAGGACTGCATTTGAGGTCGCACCAAAGAGACCCACATCCGTCGTAGACCCGGCACTAATAGCGAGATTCACAATCGTATGATCGTCACCTTCGAATCGACCTGTAAATGGCGTTCCGCTACTTCCTATGGGTGTAAAATTCAC
>DATIJJ010000071.1:0-10564 GCA_035478795.1 Gammaproteobacteria bacterium
ATTGCATAAATCAGGCTTTGACCGGAGGGAACCCCCTTATCAAAGGGGGTCGACGCACGTCTTTTGTGCGGCGGGGGGATTTTTCAATGTTAAATAAAAATCCCTCCCAACCTCCCTTTGAAAAGGGAGGAGTACGCTCCGGTCGAAGCCTGATCTAAAGCAGATGCTTTGACCTTTGCTTCTGCTACAACAGCCAATTACTCCGCTGCATCATCCTGCGTTTTTCCAGCCGGTGTCGCAACAGTGGCTTTATTATTCGAAGCCAGTTTTTCCTTGATACGTGCTGCCTTGCCGCTCAAATTACGCATGTAGTAAAGTTTTGCACGACGCACATCACCACGACGTTTCAATTCAACGCTGTCAATCGCAGGACTCCACGTTTGAAAGACACGCTCAACGCCAACACCATGAGAAATTTTACGCACCGTAAACGATGAATTAAGACCGCGACTGCGTTTTGCAATGACCACACCTTCATACGATTGAAGACGCGTGCGCTCACCTTCCTTGACTTTTACCTGGACGACAATCGTGTCGCCGGGTGAAAAATCCGGTAACGCTTTTCCCTGTTGCATCTGTTCTGCTTCCAAAATCTGAATGATGTTACTCATGGTGGTGGTTTCCTCAATAAAATCCAATTCGTTAAATACTCAATTTTTACGTTCTAACTGTTTGCCATTTCTTTTTTGAACTCGGCCAGTAATACCTGCTCAAGTTCCGTTAACTGTCTCTTTGCCAACAAATCCGGCCGTTTCTGCCAGGTCCTGCCAAGCGATTGTTTTAATCGCCAGCGTTCAATCAGGGCATGATTCCCGCTCATTAATACATCAGGCACCGACATGCCTTCAAATAGTTCCGGACGCGTATACTGCGGATATTCCAGCAATCCCGAACTGAACGAATCTTCTGTCGCAGACTGCTCATTTCCGAGCACTCCCGGTATCAATCGGGTCATGACATCGATCATCACCATCGCAGCCAGCTCACCACCCGACAGGATATAATCACCGATGGACCATTCTTCATCCGCCTCGGATGCCAGCAAGCGCTCATCGATCCCTTCATAACGTCCGGCAATCCATATCACACTTTTTCTTTCTCGTATCGTTTCAGCCGCCGCCTGATCGAAACGCTTGCCTTGCGGTGAAAGATGGATCACCAAAGCCCGTTCCGGCGCGGCTTTTTTGGCAGCCTGAATCGCATCGCGCAAGGGTTCTGCCATCATCACCATGCCAGGACCGCCACCGTAGGGACGATCATCGACATTGCGATGCTTGTTGTTTGTGAAATCCCGTGGATTCCAGCAGGTCACCTGTACCCGTTTTTCTTTTAATGCCCGGCCTGTCACGCCCGAATCCAGGGTGGAAAACATCTCCGGAAAAAGCGTAATAATACCGAACCACATTAAATCAAATCCCACTCAACACGCATGATCCGATTGGCAAGATCAATGTCTTTCACCACCTGACCCGGCAGCCAGGGGATGGCATGTTCCTTGCCCTCGTGCCGGATGACGAGCACGTCATTGGAACCGGTCTCAAGCAGATAAAGCACAGGCCCCAGTTCCTTGCCATGCTGGTCAATCACCATCAATCCTTCAAGGTCCTTCCAGTACCAGGTTCCTTCCGGAAGACTCGGCAATTGCGAGCGTTTTACCGCTATTTTTTTACCGGTTAACACGCGAGCCTCTTCAGGCGTATTGTAGCCTGCGAGATGCGCTACCAGTGCCTTGCCATGCTGACGGCCTTCCTTTACCTGGATGGGTTGCCAGTTTTCCCCGAGATCAAGATACCAGGGGGCATAGTCCAGGATGTCTGTCATGACTTCCGTGAAAGAGAAGATTTTCAGCCAACCGTGAATGCCGTAAGTCGAGCCTATTTTGCCTATCACGACATACCCGGCATCAGTGTCGGCATCCATTTTGCTCATGGGTTTCATCCAGACAATGCGTTATTGCGCACTGCCTGTGCTGATGGCTTCTTTTTCGAAGGTTTTAATCAATTGCGAAACGCGATCAGACGGCTGGGCACCTTGTGAAATCCAGTATTGTATACGTTCACTGTTCAGGTGGAGGCGTACGTCCTTGCCAGCGGCAATGGGATTAAAGTAACCAAGGCGTTCAATGCAGCGACCATCGCGCGCACGACGTTTGTCAGCAACAACAACATGATAAAATGGGCGTTTTTTCGCGCCGCCCCGTGATAAACGAATGACTACCATTCTCTTTCGATTCCTCATATCCAGGTTAACAACAGGGGATATTGATCCCATGTATAAAGGCCATGGATTATACGCGAGTTTTCAGGACTTGCAATACACTAAAAAGGCAGGCCACCGCCCGCACCCGGAAACTTCATTGGCATATTACGCATCATTTTCATGAGGCCCCCGCCTTTGAATTTCTTCATCATTTTTTGCATCATCGTAAATTGTTTTAACAGACGATTGACTGCCTGAATATCGGTGCCGGAACCCATCGCAATCCGGCGTTTACGGGATCCATTAATGACGGCTGGAAATTTACGTTCCTTGCGGGTCATGGAATTGATGATGGCTTCAATTTCAACGAGTGATTTGTTGTCATTCATTTTATCTTTGGCGGCCTGTGGCAATTGTCCCAGCCCCGGCAATTTGTTGACGATCCCCATGATGCCGCCCATTTTGCCAATCTGTTTCAATTGTTCGCGGAAATCTTCCAGATCAAACGCCTTGCCTTTTTTGATTTTTTTGGCGAGTTTCTCGGCTTTGGCCTTATCGATCGTGCGTTCGGCTTCTTCAACCAGGGTCAGAACATCGCCCATGCCGAGAATGCGGGAAGCGATACGATCCGGATAGAACGGTTCAATGGCATCGATTTTTTCACCGACCCCGATAAATTTGATGGGCTTGCCGGTGATTTGACGAATGGATAAGGCCGCACCGCCGCGCGCATCCCCATCGGTCTTGGTCAGCACCACGCCGGTTAATGGCAGGGCGGCATTGAAGGCTTTCGCCGTATTGGCGGCATCCTGGCCTGTCATGCTATCCACCACAAACAGTGTCTCGATCGGATCAATGGCTGCATGAAGGCGTTTGATTTCAGCCATCATGTCGTCATCAATATGCAAGCGTCCTGCGGTATCGATAATGACCACATCCACCAGTCCGGATTTCCCTGCCTGAATGGCGGCAAGCGCAATCGCTACCGGATCCTCTTCTGCTGTACTCGGAAAAAAGGAGGCGCCAATCTGGTGGGCCAGTGTTTCCAGCTGCTGGATAGCTGCGGGGCGGTACACGTCAACACTGGTGACAAGAACCGATTTTTTCAGTGTTTTTTGCAGCCAGTTTGCTAATTTTGCGACGGTGGTTGTTTTACCCGACCCTTGCAGACCGGCCATCAAAATCACAGCGGGCGGCTGGGTCTTCAGGTTTAATTCATCGGAAAATTCGCCCATCAGCACAACCAGTTCATCATGAACCAGTTTGATGAGCGCCTGTCCGGGTGACAGGCTGTCCATGACTTCCACACCGATCGCTTTGGCACGAATATGGTCAATGAAATCCTTGACCACCGGCAGGGCGACATCGGCTTCCAGTAACGCCAGACGAATATCGCGCAAGGTGTCTTCCATATTTTCTTCGGTCAAACGTCCCTTGCCGGAGAGGTTTTTTAAAACACGCGTCAATCGTTCTGAAAGATTCGAAAACATAGGTCAATCACTCTTAAAAATAGTTAAAAAAAATCCTAATAGGCAAATTGTTGCTGGCAATGGGTTTCTTTCACGAAAAGAAGGCTGACTACCGTCGACAGGACATAACACAACGGAATCATAAAGAGTCCGAGATGATAGTCTGCCGTGCTATAGAGCGGCAAATGGTTCGCAGTATAAGTGCCGTCCCAGTTCAGATACAGGAGATAACCTACCAGCGGTTGAATGATGGCACCTCCCGCAACGGTTGCCATGTTATTGAAACCGATGGCCGCCCCGATGCTGCCCGGGTGACTGTTGTCACGCACCACACAAAAAGCAAGCGATTGACCGCCGCTCGCGACCCCAAAGGCAAAGAGGGCAAAATAAAGCACGGGCATCGAAACCGAGCCATAAATGACGACCAGGGTGGAAATGATTCCAATCATGCCGCAACAGGTCAATACAATGCAGCGACGCTGAATGTATTCCGATATCCAGCCCGAAAGAGGGGATCCGAGGCCCACACCAATCCAGATGGCAGCACAGGCCATGGAGGCTTCCGCAGTCGTCAGGTGATACGCATTTGCAAGAAAGGGAACGCCCCAAAGACCGGCGAAGGTCGCAATCGGTGCCCAGATCAGGAAAGAATAGGTAGCAACCCACCAGGTCGATGCCCGTCCGAAAACCAGTTTGAATTTTTGCGTCATGTCATCATTATCGATGCGGTGCAGGTGTTTTTGTGAAGGAATTTCATGGGGAGAATCCTTGACGATAAACCAGACGAGAATCGCGAGCAGGATGCCAAGCAAGGCGAGGTAAACCATGCTGGGCCGCCATCCCCAATGATGGATGGTGATGGCCAGTGGCAGTTCGCCACCAATGGCACCGACCGAACTCATCAACTGTACGATGCCGGAGAGAACCGCAAAATAGGCCGGTGGAAACCAGCGTGCGATGAGGATCAGCGCACCACTGAAGGAAAAGGCTGATCCGACACCCATTAAAAAACGACCGGCGGAGGCGCTTGCGATGTTGGTGCTTAAACTGAAACAGAACGCACCCAGCGCACAGGTCAAAATAGCGATGGTCAGAATGCGTCTTGGCCCGAATCGATCATGCAATAAACCCGCGGGTACCTGCATCGGTGTATAGGCGTAATAATAAAAAGCGGAAACAAGACCGAGACTGGCCGCATTCAATCCGAGATCCTGCATCAATTCATCGGTCATGACGCCAAGTGACACCTGCAATGTAAATTCATACATATAAAAGGCAGAGGCAAGAACGCAAATAATCACTGCAAGCAGTGTAAATTTCATTGATTTCATGGTGTTTTCTCTTCTTTCATTCTTATTTTATGATGAGGGCAGCTGCCACATTGCGATTTTCAGCAGTTAATGCATTGAAGGTGCGACAGGCGGCACCCGTATCCATGACTTCAACGCCGATACCTTCGTTGATCAGATCGCCATAAATGTCGAGCTTTGGAAATGCCAGCGTGCTGCCGGTGCCAATCAATAAAATGGCGGGACTTAATTCAGAAATAACCGCGAGATCATCCGACGTCAATTCCGAGATGTGTTGCGGTTTCCAGTCATCGATGAGTGTGTCAGGCGAAATAACAATACTGCGGGAGTAAGTTGTGTCGTTCACCAGAAGGGTGCCAGGCTGATACGCTCGAATCTGGTATTTGGCCTGATTGCTGTCAAGGTCTAATTCCATGCCACCCTCCTGAATAGATGCTCTATTTATATGTTAAAGATATCAAGAATAAACGATATCCTTCATAAATCAACCAAATTATGATCTACCGCAATTTCATTAACGGGATTTTTACAGTAAGATGGACGCGCCCGACTCACCAAAATTAAAAGAGTATTCCCCATGAATTCATTTCCACGCATGAATCGCTTGCCTCCCTATGTTTTTAGCGTCATGGAGCAATTGAAGCAGCAAAAAATGGCAACCGGTGCAGATGTTTTTGACTTCGGCATTGGTAATCCGGATCAACCGGCACCTGCCCATATTATCGATGCCTTGCAGGCGGCGTTGCGTTATCCGAATGCGCATCGTTATGCACCCTCCAAAGGCATTCCCGAATTGCGCCGATCGATCGCGAACTGGTATGGCAGGCGCTTTAACGTGGATCTCGATCCCGAAACCGAGACGGTTGCGACCATCGGTTCAAAGGAAGGTCTTGCGCATCTTGCCCTTGCGACCGTCGATACAGGCGATACCGTGCTTGTGCCAAATCCCTGTTATCCCGTTCACCATTATGGTTTTACGATTGCGAATGCCGATGTGCGTTTTGTGCCGCTCTTGCCCGAAACGGATTTTATTGAAACGCTCGAAAGCACCATTAAAGCATGCCGGCCGAAACCGAAAATGCTTATCATCAATTTTCCGGCGAATCCGACGACAGCGTGTGTGGATCTCGATTTTTTTGCAAAAATAATTGAGATTGCGAAGGCACATCAGATTTGGGTCGTGCATGATCTTGCGTATGCGGATCTGGTTTATGAGGGTTATGAAGCGCCTTCTATTTTGCAGGTTCCCGGTGCGAAAGACATTGCGGTTGAAGCGTACACCTTATCCAAATCGTATAACATGGCAGGCTGGCGAGTGGGGTTTATGTGCGGAAATGCGACGTTATTGCAGGCATTGGCACGCATCAAATCCTACATCGATTATGGCAGTTTTGCGCCGATCCAGCATGCAGCCATTGCAGCGCTCGAAGGCCCGATCGAGCATGTGACAGCGATTCGTGACTGTTATCAAAAACGTCGTGATGTGATGTGTGCCGGATTGAATGCAGCCGGATGGCCTGTCGAACCTCCAAAAGCGACGATGTTTGTCTGGGCGAAAATTCCGGAACCGTATCGCCATCTCGGGTCACTCGATTTTGCGAAAAAGCTGGTGAACGAGGCGAATGTTGTGGTGTCGCCAGGTATCGGTTTTGGAGAGTACGGTAATGAGTATGTACGAATCGGTCTTGTGGAAGAGGAGGCGCGCATGCAAATGGCGTTGCAACATTTGACCCGGTTTATGCAGGGAAAATCAGATTCATCCAGTCCATCAACTCGCCCTATGGAAGTGCCCCTATGAATGGATTACCGTTAAAAAGTGTTGCAGTTGCCTTATTATTTTGCGTGTTTTTGGGGCCGATTGGTCTTTTGTATGCGACGCTCACAGGCGGCATTTTAATGTTAGTGCTGGGTTTTTTCGCCTTGCGCGCGAAATTGATGGCGCTGGCCATTCTGATCTGGCTGTTATGCTGTATCTGGGGCGTCGCTGCGACGAATCGATACAACAAAAAAAGAGTGCAGCCATAAAAAATAAAAAAATAGAAAATAAAAAATCATAAACGGATGTTCGCATGACAAAAAAAATCATCAAACGCTGCACGGAAAATTTGCCTGTTCTCGAAAAAAATCTGCATCCCTTGTTGCAACGCATTTATGCCGCTCGCGGTATTTCTTCTACCAAAGAACTGGAGCGTGGTCTCGAACATTTACTGCCATTTCATAATTTGTCGGGTATGGATGAAGCCGTACGCTGTTTGTATGCAGCCATTTTGGAACAGCAAAACATATTAATTGTCGGGGATTTTGATGCAGATGGTGCGACGAGTACGGCAGTTGCCATTCATGCGTTGCGTGCTTTTGGTGCGACATCGGTAAATTATCTCGTTCCCAATCGATTTGCATTTGGTTATGGATTAACACCGGAACTGGTTGATGTTGCAAAAGACATGCATCCGCATCTCATTGTGACCGTCGATAATGGTATTGCGAGTCTCGCGGGGGTGGATGCTGCAAAAAAAGCGGGGATCAAGGTGATTATCACCGATCATCACCTGTCGGGAGATACGTTGCCGCTTGCCGATGCAATCGTCAATCCAAATCAGCCAGGGGATGTGTTTGCGAGTAAACATCTGGCGGGTGTCGGTGTGATTTTTTATGTGATGCTGGCGCTGCGTCGCTATCTGAGCGAGCAGGATTATTTTCAAAAAAACAATATCGCTGAACCCAATATGTCGCGATGGCTGGATCTTGTGGCGCTTGGAACAGTTGCGGATGTGGTGTCGCTTGATCACAACAACCGTATTCTGGTGCATCAGGGATTGCGTCGCATTCGTTCCGGACAATGTGTGCCGGGTATTACGGCGTTGCTTGAAATCAGTAATCGAAATCAGGCGCGTGTGATGGCGTCAGACCTTGGTTTTGCAGTGGCACCGCGGTTGAATGCGGCGGGTCGTCTGGATGATATGTCACTCGGGATTGAATGTTTGCTCGCTCACGATATCACGAGTGCGCGCGAGATGGCGGCTACCCTCACGCAACTCAATGAAGACCGTCGTGTGATTGAGCAGGATATGCAGCTTGATGCGCTGGAAATCTTAAAAAAAATTCAGACGACTGTTGAACGGAAAGGCGTTTGTTTATTTGATGAAACCTGGCATCAGGGGGTGATTGGTATTTTGGCGGGGCGTTTGAAAGAGCGTTTGCACCGTCCGGTGATTGCCTTTGCCTTGTCTCATACCGGTGATTTGAAAGGATCGGCGCGTTCGATTCCGGGTGTGCACATTCGGGATGTGCTGGCGGAGATTGCTGTTCGGTATCCGACCCTGATGGATAAATTTGGTGGGCATGCGATGGCGGCGGGTTTGACATTACCGCGCGCGCATTTCGAATCTTTTTCGCAAGTGTTCAATGAAATCGTGTCAGAAAAAGTGAGTGAGATGGATCTGGAGCATACCTTGCTGAGTGACGGTGAACTCATGCCGGATGAATTGTCACTCGAATCCGCGGAATTATTGCGCGAGGCGGGACCGTTTGGGCAATCCTTTCCGGAACCGTTGTTTGATGGCAGGTTTCAATTACTGGAACAGCGTCTCGTGGGTGGTCGGCATTTAAAATTAACGTTAGGCGGGTTGGAACAAACCATCCCGGCGATTGCATTTAATATCGATATGAATCGCTGGCCGGATTACCATTGCGATCAGGTGAATATTGCCTATCGCCTGGATGTGAATGAATACCGCGGCAAGCGCAGTGTGCAGCTGATTGTGGAGCATATTGAGCCGGCATAGACCGATGGATCCTGCTATTTCCGTTTAATCGGGCTGACATTTAACGCCAATACTTTTTCAGCAGACTCCAGAACAATATCATTTGTGCCTCGCCATGCGTTACGCGCAGCATTTCTGGCGCGGGCTATGGCAAGGAGACTGCCAAACAGCGTGAACGCTACACCTCCCAGCAGGCCCGCGACTGTTTGACTGGTTGTTGCAACGGTGGTGCCAGGAATGAGTGCATTGCCGGTGAAAGCTTCTGCCATACCGCTCGTAGCCGTTATGGTTTTAACGGCTGCAGGGATGTAGCCAAAAGCCGCTGTGACAGGTGCGGCAATACCGGCAACACCGGTCACACCTACACCTGCTGCCAGCAATTTTCCGGTTGTCGTGACGGGTTTTTTGGGGAGTACCGGTTGTTGTTTGCATTTATTATAAATGGCATAAATCATTTCTCCCATCAGATAAACAGCGCCGAAAACGGCTGCTTCTATCTGAAATTTGGCGATCCAGAGCGCGATGGGCGCCACCACCGGTGCGGTCGTCGGGTTAACCAGCAATGCAACCACGGTTGCGATAGAAACGATGGCTGCGAGTGCTGCGAATGCACCAAGCGCACAGGCCGCCACCAGTTTCAACTTGTTACAGCGTGCAACTTTTTCGGCAAGTTCCCTGCCGCGCCGGGTGATATAGTTGTGCAACTGGTCTGGACCAGATTTGGCTTCGAGAGGATCCTCATCGATTGCTTTGGCTTGTACATTTTTCAAGGTAAAAAGCAGCGTAAATGCCAATTCCATATTATCCATGATCGTTTGTCTGGGCAGTTCCCGGGAGCGGTCCCTGGCGTTTATTCTTGCTCGCATTTCCTTCACGTATTTCCGGATGTTGGTGCAAGCAATGCCTGGTGCTGTGTTGAGGTAGGGTTCGATCGCGTCTATAGAATATTGAAGAGAGTCAAGCAGGTCATTTAAAGCCTTTGGGGTTTGCGATGTTTCTAACAGTTGTGTGACATTTCTTTTAAGCGATGCTTCATTGGCGCCATCCTGATGAGCGTTTGAAAAAATGGCGTACAGTCTTTCATACATCACTTCGCCTTGAGATTTAGGAAATAATTTTCTTTTTACGGGTCGAGCATTATTCGGATCATCTAAATTAACGCTAATAAGGCTAAATATTGATACGCCTGTTGCAGTCGATGCCACAGACCCGCGTGGTCCGTTGGAATCTGGATGGGAACTTCTGCCGGAGCTATCCTCGTATCTTCTGGATGCTCTCAGGGTGCTGGGAGGAGAGGGGGTTTCGAATTCGCTTTTTGGGGACTGCCCTCCTGATTCGTTGTCAGCGGAGTCGCTTGCTACCTTACTTTCAGGGGAGCCTTCACGGGGTGGTTTTTTTTCAGGAGAGTCGGAGCGTTCGCTGGATACATCCTCTGGCACATAGCCTGAATCATTTCTGCGATGTTTCAGTCCTTTTTTTCCGCCATGGACGGATGTGTCTTCTTCGCCCTGAGGGAACTGCTCGTTCCAACTCATTGTTGTTTTTCTTGTGTCTCCCATATCGAGTTCCCTCTCTATCTGGTTAACATGGTATTTTCAGAACTGACTTTAGATTGTATGAACTTGTCCTTAAGGAAATCTTAAGGGTGTGGCCTGTTTTAAAACAGGCCTGCTGTTCTGATCAGATCTTATATGAGTTAAAAATGGTACTGTTTTCACCAAGGCGATTGCGTCCAGCAAACAGCTTGTCACCTTCAGGCTGCTCTACAAGTGTGGTGTTATCCTTTGAGCGGAAAAGGAGGGAAACAGTTAATTTGGGTCCC
>DATIJJ010000072.1:0-62039 GCA_035478795.1 Gammaproteobacteria bacterium
ATTGCCAGCCAGGCGCTCATTTAATGTCAGATTTTGGGATTTAGCCAGGTTAATGAATCTTGAGCGTGACCTTCGGGAGGTATTAAATTATCTTTCCAAAGGAGAAGTGGCTGCAAGGGCATCTACATTTTTCTGGTTTAAGGAATTGCCTAAGAAAATCAAAGGGGTTGAACAGGCATTCGATGATACAAACCCGAATTACTCCTTTCAGTATCTGCTTCACCGGCTTTCAATTCACAAACAGGATATCGTCATAATCGCAGAAGAAATACCGTATAAATCAGCCCTGTTATTATTTGCCACAGGAAAACTCAAGCACAAACGTGGCACCCTGATCTTTTCCCTGGCTATAGGACTCAATTTTCCCCCCGAGTGAGTTTACAGCCAGGGCGCTCGTATGCAATCCAAAGCCATGTCCTGATTCTTTTGTCGTAAAACCATAATTAAATATGCGTTTCAAATCATTTTCTGAAATGCCAACACCATTATCTGTAATGTCGATTTTACATTTATTGGCATGACATGAAGTCGTTATCGTAATGATTTTTTCCTGATGATTTGATGCCATCACGGCGTCTTTTGCATTGCGTAACAGGTTGACGAAAATCTGGATTAATTTTACTTTATCTGTCTTCATCGGATTAATTCGACCGTATTTTTTAACAATAGTCATGTTTCCTGGAATATTTAATCCTGTGATCAGAATGGCTTCATCCAGTATATCATTGACAGAAATAATTTCTTCAAATTCGATTGTTTTACTCAAGACCTGTTGAGTCGAAATAATATCCTTTATTAACCGCATATTATTGATCAATCTGTTAAGTTCAGATGACACATCTTTTTGTTCATTGTTCCAGTAATCGGAAAGTGCTCGAATATACTCGATGGCTTTTTCTCCCTTTGGATCCTGTTCTATAAAATGAGAGATATCTTTTTTATGGCTTTCAAAAAGAGTAGCCAGTTTATCAAGATCGGACAATTTTGATTTTGCCATTTTTTCTGAAATGAATTGAGCCGATACATTCACACTATTTAAAACATTGCCAACGCTATGTAAAACACTGGCTGAAATTTCAGCCATTCCAAGTTGTCTTGCTTTTTCAAATTGCTGCTCGTTGATGGCTTCTTTATATGTCGAGGCAAAAAAAGCAATCCCAAGAATAATAAAAGTCACGCCCGCAATGCCAATGGCCAGCAAGGTTGGATCAAGAACGTTTGCATCAGGGGAGGTGACAGGTGCACAAAGCGGTGTAAAGATAGAGGCAGCCATGCCGGTATAATGCATTCCACAAATTGCAATCCCCATGATAATAGCGCTTCCCACCTTGAACCGGTTGCGTAATTTTGAAATGACATGATTACTTTTGAGTGCAAGCCAAAGAGCAGCTTCTGAAGCAAGAATTGCAATCAGAATGGAAATAAAAAACAAAACAGGAAGATAACGCACATTGAGCGTAATCAGCATGCCTTCCATTCCCGTGTAGTGCATGGCTGCAATAGCAAGACCCAGTATCATTCCACCCATAATATAATGTTCGATACGAATCCTCGTGGATTGTAGTAAATACAATGCAAATCCGGATGCAAGAATGGCTACTACCAGTGACAGTGCTGTCCAAAAGAGGTCGTAGCGCAACGATAATCCCGGGATGGTAAAAGACAACATGCCAATAAAGTGCATGGACCAGATGCCTGAACCCATGGCAATAGCACCGCCTAGCAACCACAAGGTACTGCTTTTTGCTGTGTTGCTAATATCCCTTATTCTTCCTGTCATATCCAATGCAATATAGGACGCCGCAACCGCTGTCAGGAAAGAAAGAAGCACCAGACCGAAATGATAGGATCCGATGTATTGATCGGAAGGAATAACACTTGTTTGAAAAAAATCGGTCAGCATGAAATGGGCCTTTTATTTTTTATTTCTTATTTCTGAATAAAATCTTTCATCAGACTGGATTTTTCCGGGTTGCGAAGATATTCTTTAATTTTTTCGGATGTGAGCGGCACGCTAAAATAAAACCCTTGAATATCATCGCAATCATATTTTTTTAAAAAATTTAACTGGTCTGTTGTTTCTACCCCTTCTGCGAGCACTTCCAGATTCAGATTTTTTGCCATTGCAATAATGGCACGGATAATCACTTCATCATCCTCTGGCGAGTGAATATGTCTGATAAATGAACCATCTATTTTGAGTCGATCCAGCGGAATTTTATGCAAATAGCTCAAACTCGAATAACCTGTTCCAAAATCATCAATGGCAATAATGACCCCCAGTTTTTTGAGTTCTGTGATTGCTTTTATGATTTCCGGGTTACTTAGAATGACATTTTCTGTGAGCTCAATTTCAAGAAATTTGGGGTCAAGGTGTGTTTCTTTTAAAATTTGATCGATCTTGCCGACAAGGTCATAATGCTTGAATTGATGTGAAGTGACATTCACAGCAACACGAATCATAGGTAAATTTGCATTCTTCCACTCCATAATTTGAAGACAGGCTTTTCTTAATACCCATTCACCAATCGGTACAATCAATCCTGTTTCCTCAGCAAGAGGCATAAAATCAATAGGCAACAGTACCCCCTTCGTTGGATGTTTCCATCGAATCAGCGCTTCTGCTGCGACAATTTTTTGTTTGGCCAGATCAAACTGGGGTTGATAGACAAGAAAGAATTCGTTATTTTCAATGGCTTTTCTGAGTTCGACTTCCCGATCAAGCGCATCCAAATTTTTCTCATTCATTTTTTCCGTATAAAATTGATAGATGTTGCCTTTTTTCGCTTTGCTACTGTACATAGCCGAATCAGCATTTCTTAAAAGTACATCCACAGCAGCACCATCTTTTGGATAAATACCGATACCAATACTGGTCGTCATGGTGATTTGTCTTTCTGCAATGTTGAAGGGTTTTTGAAAATGCATGAGTATGGATTTGACTTTATCATCGACATCCTCTTCACTTTTTATATTCATCAGGAGAATGACAAATTCATCGCCGCCGATCCGTGCCAGTGCATCTTCAGCCCGAATGGATGTTTTCAGGCGATCAGCGACCTGGATGAGTAGTTCATCGCCAACCTGATGGCTCAGGCTATCATTGATCAGTTTAAATCTGTCAAGATCAAGAAAGAGGACCGCAAACGAAGAATGATTTAACTGAGACAGTTTAATGGCCAGTTTCATTTTATCCATGAGTTCGACGCGATTTGAAAGTCCTGTCAAGAGGTCATGGGTCGCCTGAAATTTTAATTTTTCCTCGAGGTTGGCGCGTCTTGTAATATCACGAAAATCCATGACGCGCCCTATAATTTTTTTGTCAAGCGTATGGGGTTGGGTATAACATTCAAATATTTTACCGTTTTTGAATTTAATCACATCAATACTGTTTTTATCCGGATTCTTATGTATGTTTTCAAGGATCGATAAAAAATTCTCGGGGTTTTCCAATTGATTTTGAATGTGTAATAAAAATTCCTCTTCGCGTCTTGTAAAAATGACAGACTCGGGTATGCCCAGCAAGCTGACCAACTTGTTATTGTAGTCGACAATGGTTCCTTCATTATCAATCACGATGATGCCATCGTTTGAAGATTCAAACGTAGATTTGACAATGGAAAGTGTTTTTTGTAATGAGACGGTTCGATCTGTCACCTGTTTTTGCAAGTTGGCTGTGTAATTTCGTGTTTCTTCACCCAGTTTCCATTTTGTCGTTAATGCAAAAGCCAGTTGTCTGACAGACACGTTATCAAAAGGTTTTTTCAGGATGAGAAGATTATCTGTTTTACCAAGATGTGCAACCGTTTCCTCCCAGGAATAATCTGAATAGGCAGTGCAAATGACAATTTGAATATTTTTGTCAATTTCCCAAATGTGTTTTATGGTTTCTATTCCATCCCATCCGGGCGGCATACGTATATCAACAAACGCAAGTGCATAAGGTTCACCTGCCTGAAAAGCTTTTCTGATTCGTTCAGCGCCTTCTTCACCATGAGACGCGGTGTCAATTTCAAACAAAGGAAATGAAATAGACGATGTTTGCGTTGTATCCGTGACTGAACCAAATAATTTTTTTCTGGCCTGATCAAAATCGGTTAATGATTCTGTTTTAAGAATCTTGATAAAATCATGATGTATGGATGGATTGTCATCAATAATCAGGATTCTAAAATGGGTATCTACAGCGGTATCCATGCATCACCTCATGCAAGACCACATGTCTAATCATACCATATTTTGAAATCCCATGGGTTTAAATAACCTTAATCTAATCAGCCTGTTTCAAGAGAATTTTCATATAATCCAGCTCCAGTTCCAGGGGATTTTGTGGAAAATAGAGCCAGGCTTGAATTTCAGCTTTCGGATTAATCAGTAAAATATCAGTTGTGTGATTAAATTGATCCGAGCCCGGCGTGTTTTTTTCAGCGATCACATGAAATTGATTTTTGATGATTTCCATTTTTTCAGGCGTTGTTCTTGCACCAATAAAATGGCGATTAAATTGTAACAAATATTTTTTCAACGTTTTCGATGTATCCCTGTCAGGGTCAATGGTGATAAAAACAATTTGTGGCCTGTCTTTTTCGGATAATTTTTTTTCTATTCGCTGATAAAATTGATTTAATGAAGCGAAGGTCACAGGACAGACCATGGTGCAATGAGTAAAACCAAAAAAAAGCAAACTCCAGTGGCCACGTAAATTTTCTTTTGTGAAAATTTTTTCATTCTGATCAACCAGTTCAAAATTTTCAATTGGCACGGGATTTATCATGTATAAACCGTGAATCGCAACATGGCGTGTTTCGTATTGTTTTTTAAGAGGTCTTATCAAAGCATAATAAACAAGCAGGCCGACTGCAACCGTGCAGAGAATAATATACAGTGAATTTTTGATGGGTTTCATATTATCCTTCCTGATACATCTATTTTTTTTCCAATACCATCATCGTCAATCGATTCACCGAAATCAGCTGCTTTTTCTCATTCGTGATTTCAATACTCCACACCTGGGTGGATTTTCCCAAATGATAAGGCTTTGCCGTCCCATAAACAAAACCCTCGCGAATGGAGCGAATGTGATTGGTATTGATTTCAAGACCGACACAATAAAAGTGATTGAGATCCACGCAACAATTTGCAGCCGTGCTGCCGACAGTTTCAGCCAGCACGCATGATGCGCCACCGTGCATAATGCCAAGCGGTTGGCGAGTGCGGGGATCCACCGGCATACGGGCTTTTAAAAAATCATCGCCAATTTCAGTGAATTCAATGCCGCAATGATCGATCAATGTATTTTTGCTGCGTGCTTCAAGCAGAGGTAAACTCATTTCAACTTGCCAGATTTTCATGTGACTTTCTCCTCATCAAATGCCCACTCATGCCATGCTGGAATCGCGGGAAAATATAAACCCATCCGAACAGGGCGTTGATCCATTTCACGGATCGCCTGAAAATAATGCCACATTTGCTGTTGGTAGGTCGCCTGTTCGTTTTGTAAAAATGTCTGTAATGTATCAGTAGACGTCAGTGTGGCTGTCTTGTAATCAATAATCCAGCGAATATTATTTTCATCTACAAAAGTCCTGTCAATAATAAAGTGTTTCGGTTTTGAGTCAACCAAAGCGGTCAGACGAAATTCAGACTGCGCTTCCCGTTGTTTTGCGAGAATCCAGCGTCCTCGCGCATCTTGCAACGTGTTTTCAATCCATTGATTTATATTTTTAATAGTCTCATCCAGTCGGATTTTTTCCATACCAGATTGTAAAAGATGCTTTTTTAAATAAGCTGTCCTGTTTGCAGTTGACGACAAAAGCCACCAGTCTGCGCCAAGCTGACTGATTTGTTGCAAAATCTGATGGACCAGTGTACCCGTTTGTCGCGGTGTATCATCCGATAAAAAAAATCCGGCATTTTTTTGATGATAAGCTATTTTTTCGGCAAGTTGATTTTCGGTGATCGGATTTTTCCAGTCGACGGGTAATCGTTTTAATCTAAAAGGTGCACGCATTTCAGGTGTTTCAGCAACGCCTGCATGTGTTTTCCTTTCAACGCCAGGTATCGTATTTTTGATCGAAGGCCATAATTTTTCAAGCAAACTGCCGGAAGGAATTTTTTTCTCATCCTTTAACGTAAAAAATAAATCCAGATTTTTTTTAGCGCGTGTGACAGCGACATACAGCAAACGACTTCTTTCATGATCATTGCGGATAGCCTGCTCGCGACGGATATATTCGTAAATAGAATCAGCCTGTTCTCCTGTCGCATGTATGGGTGCCAATATCAATGAAGTGCTTTCATCCGAACGTGTCTGTTCCATCCAGGATAATAACGGCTTATCATCCGCCATGGCCTTGCGTTCAAGGTGAGGTAAAATGACGGTGTCAAATTCCAGACCTTTCGCATTGTGGATGGTCATGATTTTTAATTTATCATCAGCTTTCGGATTCGGTGCCGCATAAAGTGATTTGACATGATCATTTAATAAATCAGTGTGATATGTGCTGCTTTGATCAAGCGACTCCAGCAGATTGAAATACGTGGCTGCATCATCCAGATGGTTCATTTCATCAAGACAGGCGGGACCACCCAGTAATAACCAGGTGCTTTCAATCCACGCACGCAAACCATGACGTTCACGTTCAGCCATCTTGATCGTCATCACCTGAAGAAAACGGTCAAGTCGCACTCGACCTTCCGGACTTAATGCGAGCGTTTCAATCGTGTCAATGGATTGTAATCGTTCCCATATGCCTGTTTTGGGATCCTGACCTGATAGCACCAGAAGATCCGCGAGCGTGAGACCACACCAGGGTGCGCGCAAAACAGTGAGCCATGCAATGCGATCAGCGGGATGCGACATGGCACGTGTCAGTCCCATTAAATCCTGAATGAAGGGTCGTTCTGTCAAAGGATCAATGTCAATGGCTTGCCAGGACAGATTTGCTTCTTTAAGCGCGGGGATGATGGTTTTAAGATGCGTGCGCCCGCGTACAAGAATCGCAATCGTGTCTTCCGGATACTGTTGTTTTCTTTTCTGAATCAGATCGACGATCATGACGGCCTGCTCCCTGTCTTCCGCTTCCATCAGGGCATTCAGTGAAATAGCACGGTCAGCATGCACTGTATCCTGATTTGAAAGACTCGGACTGTAAGACACGGCACCGGTTGCAATATGATCAACCGGTGGAAAAACATCACGAAAATGCTGATTTATCCAGTTAACAATGCCGGGTGTCGAACGAAAATTGACTGACAATGTCAGGGGTTCCAGTTTGACCTGACCGATACCCTGTTGTCTTGCACGAATGAAAAGTCCGACTTCCGCCTCACGGAAACGATAAATGGATTGCATCGGATCACCCACCAAAAACAGGGTGCGTCCGTCATGTGGCTCCCAGCCCGCAGTCATTTTTTTGAGTAATTGATACTGACTGTTTGATGTGTCCTGAAATTCATCGACCAGAATATGCCGTATCTGATGATCCAGTGCCAGCGTCAAATCGGTGGGCGATTCATCCGGGCCCAACGCAATCAGTGCGGCAAGTGAATTTTCAATGTAATCAATTTTTCCGTGCCGTTGAAAGACAACTTTTAATTGTGCGGCAGCGACCGAGAGCGCGTAATGCAAGGCCAGAAGTGTTTCCCACTGTCTTTCCTGATAGGTAGTATCAGGTGCGTCTTTTAATGCTTTAAAACAATTTTTTAATCCGTCCTCCAAAGAGAGCTGCCCGATTAAATCAGCCACGCGCATTTTCATGTCGGCAGCCAGATTTTTCTCATCGTTATTTTTAAACGATGAAACAGGCGGAAACCCGTTTTCTTTATCCATTTTTTTTCGCCATTCATTTTCTTTTGTGAAAAGCATGTCGCGAATACGTAGCCAACCTGACACATCATCGATTGTTTCGCCTGGAAAAGAATCCAACACTTTTTCTGAAAGACACTGATTGGCATAACGTAACAGGCACATTAATTCATCCTGGTGTTTTTCAGGAAATGCTGCTTTTAATTTTTTCAGAATATCCGTCACAACAGAGGCCAATTGCGCTTCCAGTTTTTTGCGTAACGCATTTTCATCAACATGGAAAGTGATATGACGTAACCACTGATCACGTTTGGCCAATAACAATATAAGCAGTGATTCTACTTTATTTAAATCATTGTCAACGTGTAACAAAATGGTAGCGATAGCGTCTGACCAGTCCCGATCTTCTTCAAGATGCGATAAAAATTCCTGAACGGCTTCCTGATACAGCGGTTTTGTATCGTGAGTGATTTCAGGTGTGCCACCAAAATGCGAGACAATCGGTAGCTGACGCGTCAGACTGGCATTGAAAGAGTCAATCGTTTGCAGGCGTAATTGACCTGGGCTTATCAACAAATTCCATTTTAATTGACGATCCTGTTGCAACACTTTTTGTGCGAGATGCCACGTTTTTTTTGCATGCGGCGTTTCCGGTTCTGGATTTTCAGACGCATTTTTTAATGCAAGAATAATTCGGGCACGCATTTCAGCGGCCGATTTTTTGGTGAACGTGATGGCCAATACTTCTTCCGGTTGTTTGACTCTTGCCAATAACATCAAAAAACGCTGGATTAATAATTCCGTTTTTCCGGAACCGGCGGGTGCCTGAACAATAAAAGACGTTTTTGGATCGAGGGCACGTTCTCTTTGTGGTTCATCATTTATTTTTGTCATTTTTCATGTATCCGGCAAAAAGAGTGAAGCTGGCAGTGGTCACACACCGTTTGAGGATCTTTTGGATCGACATGCGCGATACCTTGTAAAAAATCATTGCCCAAATTTTCCATAACGGTTTTCCATTCAGCCAGTTGCTGTTCCCAGAGGGTGGCATCGGCATATTTTATTTCGGGTAACGTCCTGATGGACGGGATATCCAGATTTTTTTGACTGACGCCTTCAAATGTTACTTTTTCCGGATGCAGTGCTGCAAAGGAAATGCCGGCAATTGCTTCACCACCCGAAAGGCAATACAGCGGAAGTTGTGGTTCATCAGGTCGTTTCCCAAACCATTTTTTGATGTCATTATTTTTTCCGGTTTTGTAATCAATAATCAGCTGGCTGCCGTCCGCCAGTTCATCAATGCGATCCATGCGAAGTGTCACGGAAATCTGGCCCACTGTTGTCTGTATTTCCTGTTCCTGAAACGCCACTTTAAATGCCGGTCGCTTTTTTTCCTCTATTAACCATTGCAACATAATCCCTTCCAGACGTTGTAATTCCAATTCCAGATAGCGGTTATTTGATTTGTCCAAAGCGGATGATGTTATGGTTTTTTGAACGGCTTGCCGCGCGCATTCCGTGATGAGATTTTTTAATTCCTGTTCAGGTAATGTGGTGAGTGTCCTTGAATCCTTGAGCGAATTCCATACCCGTTCCATGGCATGATGTACGATATTTCCCCGATCCTTTGGACGCAAACCCATGGTGGGTGTATCGATTGCGCGCGCGTGCAGCCGGATTTCAGCGAATGCCTTGAAGGGACAGATAGCTTGTTGTTTAAAAAGCGCAGTGCCGCCTTGAATATTTTCGTTTTCCTGTACGGGTGGGGCGACTTCATCAATAAAATCTTCCATGCGCCTTGCAGCAAAAATTTTTTCAGCAGGCGTTGTAAAATCACTCAGTGTGAGTTCTGACGGCGTGATCGATTCAATGGAATGCAGTAATGCGCTCGGTCGTAACGGGATGTCACCGTGGGCTTTTGAATGACTGAATAAAATAGTTGTTGCGCTGTGTTTTAATTGTGTCAGGAGCGATTCAGACCAGGCGAGTTCCCTTTCTGTTGTGGCATGTGGCATATCAAGCATTTTTTGCAGACGTTGCGGAATCAAAGGATTGGGTTTTGGGCTTGCAGGCCAGCGGGTGTCATCCATTCCCATGACCCATAAATGTTCAAAGGGGTGTTCGGCTGCTTCAAGCAATCCCAGAATCTGGATGGGTGCTTCAGGTGACTGTGCCTGAAAAACAGTTTGCGTCGTTAATTTGATGAGCCAATGGATGGCCTCGGAAAAACGTTGTGGTTTTAACACACTATCCAGACTGCCATATTCCTTAAGCAAATCCAGAAAGCGTTGTGTCACCTGATATTCCTCACTGTTCAGGCTGCGTTCTCCCGGCCAGCCCAGCAAGGTTAACGAATCGATGAAATACCGTGCCCATTCATGAAGAGAATATTTTTTTTGGCGTGTTGAAAAGTAATCGATATATTTTCGAAACCGTTTTGCAAGCGCCGGACAACGTGTCAAAAAAGTGTTGTCGTTATTCGAATTTAATAAATGTGTCATGGAGACTGACGTCACATTGGCTTTTTTTAAGTGATTTTCAAAATTGGCGCGCCGACATTTTTCTTTTTCAGCGTCCCCTGTAAAAGGAGATCTCAGTAACGAAATGAAGGTTTCGAGAGGAAGGGTATTGTCAGCCAGTTTCAAAAGCTGGATAGCTGTTCGAATAATCGGGAATGACAGTAAATTTTTTCCGGCGGATAAGTTAAATGGCGATGCAGTATGATCGAGTGAAAAAGTGTTGTCTTCGGCAAAAACATCCAGAAAAATTTTCAGAACGCGATCACGTAGCGTCTCGAGCGATGGCACAAGGCAGCCTATCATAGAGGGTTTTTTTTCAGGTGCTTTTTCATAAAGCGATTTTGCAAAGCGTGCCATGGTGCGAATTTCTGTTTCTTCATCAGACAGTGCTATTTGTCGAATGGATGTTGCAAGAGTGTCTGAGTGGTAATGAATAATTTCGCTACCGGATTGTTGAAAGGCATTTATGAGGCTCGTATGCTGAGGGGACAATTCGGTAAAGCCCACCAGAATGATTCTTTGAGGCGACATTATGTTACCTGCCAGAATATTTTTTTTAAGGATGTTGGCCAGATTTTCCTGTATGATCCAGTTATTTTTTTTGCAGGATGACTGAAATTCTCTGGCCCATTCTGTATAAGCTTCACTGTCTTCGGTGGAAGACAGCATCGGATCATCCTGACTGACTTCCCATAAATGTAATAATTCATGAGCGGATTCTGCGAGTTTTGCTGTTTCACTGACTTGTAATAATGCATCGCTCAGAGGCGATTCACGTAAAATCGTTTCCCATAAAATGGCTTTTTGATTTTTTGTCAGAAGCAACGGTTGCGGAGTGACTTCCTTTGCTGTCCACTCATGCCATAAACGTTGCAACCAGCCAGTCAGGGGTAGAATGTCGAGGCTTGCCCAACATTTTTTTTGTTGTTTGATTTGCAATTGATGAAAACGATCTGACACGCTCGCAGCCAGGCGACGATTGGGTGTCAAAAGAAGTGTGCCAGATGTGACAAGATCAAATAAATTCATTAACACACTCTAATATTTTTTACCCGGACGGAAAAACGTCACGTCAAATTGCAATCCCTTGCCATTGGCGGGTGTTTCCAGTGTTATTTTTGCATGGTGCAATTCTGCGATTTGACTGACGATGGCAAGTCCAAGACCGCTGCCTTGCGCCTGCGTTCCAAGTACTCGATAAAAACGTTCAAACACGCGTTCGCGTAATTCTGTCGGGATACCGGAGCCTGTATCTGTCACACGAAACGTACACTTATCCTGCAGGTTTATTATCTGAATTTTGATTTGTCCGTTTTTGGGTGTGTAGCGTATGGCGTTATCCACTACGTTTCGAATCAGAATGCCAAGCGCAATCTCATTTCCTTCGATGATGACAGCATCAGGTGGCGAGGTAAATTCAATCTCAATGTTTTTTTCAAGCGCGACAGGCACCAGGTAGGCAATAATTTCAGTGGCGAGTTTGTGAAGATCAACAGGACAGACGTCATTCAAGGCTTCTTCCTGGCTCAAACGGCTTAATGTCAGCAACTGCGCAACGACGTGCGAACTGCGATCGACACTTTGTACTACTTTTTGGAGTGCCTTGACCCGGTCTTCTTCATCATTTGCCTTCAACGCCACCTGGGCTTGTGTTTTAAGAGCAGCCAGCGGCGTGCGTAACTCATGGGCGGCGTCCCCTGCAAACCGTTTGTTGCGATCAAAGGCCAGTTTCAGGCGTAAAAATAATTGATTGAGTTCGGCCACCAGGGGTTTGATTTCGAGCGGAATATTCTTAGAGCCGACCGGTTCAAGATAAGTCGATGCGCGATTTGAAATTTCACTGGTCACACGCGTGATGGAGCGCAGTGCAAGACCCACAATGATCCAGATCAAAAGACCAAAGATCGGATAGGTGATCAGTAAAATATAGGCATTGTTACGTGTAATATTGTCCACGAGCTGGTTACGGATGTCATATAATTCAGCCACAATGATTTTGTTCTGATTCTCCGGATCGATTGTTGCATACACCCGCCAGTCATTGTTTTCTATCTGAATGTCACTGAAGCCAATGGGTGCATCAAGCATGGAAAGTTGTGGCTCATTGGTTGAGAAAATAATTAATTTTTTTTTCGGAGTCCACACCTGAAAAAGAAAATGTTTGGCGCCGATGCTGTTTGAATGATTCAGGTAGGCGGATATTTTTTCTTCCGCATGAGGATTTTGTATCAGTGTGTGTGAGATAACATCAACAAAAGTGAATAATTTGATGAGCTGGTCATCGAGATAAGGCTGAATAATTTTTTTGTCGAGTAAATAATTTCCGATCGCCGTGATCGATGAAGCGACCGTCATGCTGATTAAAAGACTGATCAAAAGAAACCGGCGTATTGATCGAATCATTTTTCATCTTTATTTTTGTCTATCATATAACCGATGCCTCGAATGGTATGGATAAACTGCTGACCGAACTTTTTTCGCAAATTATGGATGTGTACTTCCAGTGCGTTACTGTCAACATCTTCACCCCAGCCATAAAGCGATTGCGTCAGGTGTTCCCGTGACAGGACACGTCCTGCATTTTCGAGCATTTTCTGGAGGAGTGCGAATTCACGTCGCGATACGCTGACGGATTCATTGTTCAGGGTGACAGTGTGCGCAGCCGGATCGAGCGAAATATTTTCATGAACGAGCAGAGGTTCAGCCCGGGATGAAAAGCGTCGTTGAAGAGCACGCAGTCTTGCGCACAATTCATCAAGATCAAAAGGCTTGGTCAGGTAATCGTCCGCACCGCTGTCAAGGCCCTTGACGCGATCGTCAATGGATTCCCTTGCTGTTAAAATCAGAACGGGCATGGTTTGGCCTCGACCGCGTAAATTTTGTAAAACCGTAATCCCTGGAATTTTTGGAAGACCGAGATCAATGACCACAATGTCGAACGTTTCAGTCTTCAATGCCTGGTCAGCGGATAGGCCATCCTTTAGCCAATCGACGGTATAACCATATTGAATCAGACCGGTTCGAAGACCATCGCCTAACAGTTCATCGTCTTCCACCAATAGTATACGCATGCGCCAGATACCCCATTCATTCCGGATGCTTTTTCCAGGATAACTTTATCTTTTTTATTGAGATATGGCAAATGTTCTATCAAATTGCATGAGATGTAATGGCCTGAAAAAATCAATGATTTCCGGGTTTTGGATGAATGAGAGGTTATAGGGATGCTCTGCTTTCAGGCGTCTTGCTTTTGTCTCGCCGAGCAATTTTTCGATCGCATTGGCAATGTTGCCTAGCAGAATCAGTCGGGTGTCGGGTCGTGCTTCAAAAATAAAATGCAAGACATGCCGGATGAAAGGGTGCCATGCGCGGGCATCTTTCTGCATCTGATTGGGCCGTAACACCGGTGTTGCATTTAATAACAGAAAACCCTGTGCCAGAAAATTTGTGAACAGTGCATGGTTTGTTTTGACAAGGTCTTTTTTGCAAAGTTCAGCGATATCGGCTTGTGTGGTTTTATCCGGGTTTAACCTGCCATCCGCGACCAGCAGCATTTTGATGATATTTCTCAGGGAGGTAGCCCGATTGACGCGTTTGCTGAGCCCTGTTTCTGACCAGAGTTCATCAACAGCAGCATCCCAGAAGGCATAACCATTCGCCGAGATTTCGCGGGGGTAGGGCGATTCACCAAAGAGGACATGGTGAGTACGGTGAAGTGGCAAGGTAAATGCGTTAAAAATGTTGGCGTGTCCTGGCAGCCAGTCTGTGCTCTTTTGTAAACCGGCCAGGTAATCCGGATCCATTTTGTCGAGTGCCTGTTTCAGGCAATCATGCCAGGAGGAATCTGCGACTTCCATGTTGAAGGCGTGATGTGCTGTCATAAAATATCCGTTCTTCCGGTTGTCATGCGATGTGTGGGTGTATAAGATCGTGATCTATTATGGATTATCTTATTTCGTATGGCGAGCGTATGGATAAAAATTTATTGGAAATACTGGCCTGTCCTGTTTGCAAGGGCGAGTTGATTTTTGATCGGGCGAATCAGGAATTGATTTGTCGATTTGATCGGGTGGCCTATCCGGTGGTGGATGATATTCCGGTGATGTTGACGGGGCGGTCGAGGCGGCTTTCGAGTGATGAGTGATCTTGTCGGCGTTCCCCCCTTCCTTTCCTTCCCCCACAAAACGGGGGGAAGGGACCCAGGGTAGCAGACTTGATATAATTTGCAGATAACGTTTTTAAAAAAAATAATCTTGGAAATTATTTTTTAATACATGATAAAAGCTAAAAAAATCTCGAAATTTATAGTATTTCTGCTACCGTGGGTCCCTTCCCCCCGTTTTGTGGGGGAAGGAAAGGAAGGGGGGAACGCCAGATAGTAAACAAATCCATCCCCCTCCCGTTTTAATTATTCGCTTTCGCTTTTCTTCCCCTGATAAATATCCTCACCCGCTGTTTTCTGTTTATTGCCATCACCCCCTGGCTTGCGATGTGGGTGTCGGCTGAAGCGTTTGTGACGGCGGTGCTTCGCCGGATGACGCGATTTTCTGTCGCTATTTTCATTCACTGCAGGCGTTCCCTCGGATCCTGTCTGTTGTTCGTTTCGGGGTGCCGTCGGGCTTTCCACCACAACCGGTGAAACAGGTACGATAGCTGTTTCATGAGACGGTTGAACAGAATGGGGCGGGGCTTCAGAAAAATGACTCACCGGTCGGGTGTGCTCTCTTTTTCTGTTTTGCGCCTGCGTCGATTCAGTTGTCACCTGATGGGAATGTGTCGATTCGGCCGCATGCGTTTCCTGTGTGGGTTGAGCCTGTGAAGATGACGGATGTCGATGCGCCTGATGGGGCCTTGCATGATGCTCTCCGCCCGCCGCGCGATCCGGACGATGATGACGTTCGCCCTGTCTTTCCGGATGACGTTCTCCGCTTCGTTGATCAGCGTGCGGTCGTTTATGTTGCTGTCCACGATTCCGATGATGATGTGGACGCGGTTTGCCGCGATAGGATGTGCCGCCTGGCCGTCTGCCTTCGGGCCGCACTCCCGGTTTTTTTTCAGTGGTGGTTTCCGGTTCTTTTTTAAGAAGATAACCAAACAGGCGTTTTAACAGATTTCCCTGATTTGTCTTTCCCTTGTCGGTTGTCGGCGTCGGCTGTTCAATCACCATATTTTTGATAGCCGGTTCCTGATGGGCGCGTACAGTGGTATGACTCACCGAGGTGGATTCCATTTCAGGCTTGATCGCCAGTTTGTAACTGATGACCTTTTCGTCATGCTCACTCAAATCCGAAAGCCGGATACGCAACACTTCATAGTGCGGTGTCATAAAATGCGGGTTCGGCACGATAACAACCGATACTTTTTGCCGTTCCTCAATGCCCATGATGGCCTGACGCTTTTCATTCAGCAGGAAGGTTGCAATTTCAATCGGCAGAACAGCCTGTACTTGCGCCGTATTTTCCTTGAGCGCATGTTCTTCAATGATGCGGATAATCGATAAGGCCAACGATTCAATCCCGCGAATGGTACCCTGACCCAAACAGCGCGGGCAACTGATTTGACTGGATTCACCGAGCGATGGACGCAGTCGTTGTCTTGACATTTCGAGGAGACCAAAGCGCGAAATTCGACCGATTTGCACACGCGCGCGATCCATGGACAAGGCATTTTTAATGCGATCTTCCACTTCACGCTGATTGCGCGTGGGTGTCATATCGATAAAATCAATCACAATCAATCCACCCAGATCGCGCAAGCGTAACTGACGCGCAATTTCATCCGCTGCTTCGAGGTTGGTGGTGAGTGCTGTTTCTTCGATATCACCGCCTTTCGTTGCACGGGCCGAGTTAATGTCAATGGAAACGAGTGCTTCTGTGTGATCAATTACAATCGATCCACCGGATGGCAATCTGACTTCGCGCTGGAAGGCCGATTCAATCTGGCTTTCAATTTGAAAACGGGTGAAAAGAGGCGTTGGATCCTTGTACAGTTTGACCCGATGAATAAAATCAGGACGAACCAGTCGGATGTGATTGGTGATTTCTTCGTACACATCCGCATGATCAATTAATACTTCGTCAATATCCTTGCGCAAGTAATCACGCACCGCACGAATAATAGTATTGCTTTCCTGATAAATGAGGAAAGGCGCCGGACGGTTTTCGGTGACATGACGAATGGATTCCCAGTGTCTTAACAAAATATCCAGATCCCATTGCAATTCTTCAAAGCTTTTGCCGCTGCCGGCTGTGCGAACGATGACGCCCATGCCTTCGGGCAGGGTGAGTGAGGAAAGATTTTCACGAAGATCGCTGCGTTCATCACCTTCAATGCGGCGTGAAATACCGCCTGCTCGCGGATTATTGGGCATGAGAACCAGGTAGGAGCCTGGCAGGGAAATGAAGGTGGTAAGCGCTGCGCCTTTGTTGCCGCGTTCTTCCTTGTCGATCTGGACAATCAGTTCCTGACCTTCTTCAAGGACTTCATTGATGGCAGGTCGTCTGCCCGTGTCTACATAACCACTCCTGAAACAGGAGCGTGCGACTTCTTTCAGAGGAAGAAATCCATGACGCTCTTCACCGTAATCCACAAACGCAGCTTCGAGGCTGGGTTCAATGCGGGTGACCCGGCCTTTGTAAATATTGGATTGCTTCTGTCCCCGGGTGGCAGATTCAATGATCAAATCATAGAGATTTTGTCCGCTTGCAAGCGCAATTCGCAACTCTTCATTTTTATGAGTTGCATTAATCAGCATTCTTTTCATAATAACCTTTCAATTCGAAGGTGCTTTCTGGCGGGAAAGGTGACTGCAAGGATAGATTCAGCAAGAGGGTTTTTGACATTTATCTTCAATATCGTTTGGGCAAGACGCGCGTGTTTTTCATTGTTCATCGAGGCCGCTCGTCCGCTCGGAATATTTATATACATAACTGCATAATCAGCTAAACCACCTGATTGTCGGATAATTATTTAATTATCTCGATATCGCTATTCTATCAAACCCTGTACAGTCGCACTTTCCGGTGCCGAAGCACATATTAAACATATTAATAAGTTTCAGGTATTCTCAGGGCGTACCCCTGGTTAAAATAATTTTACCTATCAAGGTGTTAGGCAATATAGCAGTATTTTGTTTTTATATCAATTGGTGTAATAAAGAATGTTTTTGGGCGGGCGGCTTTTTCAGTCGTTCCATTTTATTGACAAGTTCAGGATTTATATGAAGAAATCGTCTGTTTACACGATTACGATTGAACCGGATTATGCCGGCCAGAGGATCGATAATTTTTTACTGGCGCGATTAAAAGGTGTGCCGAGAACCCGCATTTATCGCCTGTTGCGAAAGGGAGAAGTGCGGGTCAATAAAAAACGGGTCGATGCCAGTGATCGCCTGCAAGCGGGGGATCTCGTGCGCATTCCGCCGGTTCAGGTGGCCGACAGCGCGCCGCCCGAACGACCCGGTCGTTCGCTTCAGGCTCTCCTGTCAGAGCGCGTACTGTATGAAGACAAATTTCTCCTGATCATGAACAAGCCTTCCGGTATTCCGGTGCACGGTGGGAGTCAGGTCAAAATTGGCATGGTGGAAGCGTTACGTTGCATGCATCCTGAATGGCCTCATCTGGAGTTGGCGCACCGTCTGGATGCGGACACCTCAGGTTGTCTGGTTTTAGCTAAAAAACGCGGTGTATTGAAAGAGTTACATGAATTGTTCCGGACTGGAAAGATGCAAAAAATCTATCTGGCCCTGACCCGTGGCCACTGGAAAGAAGCCGAGTGTCGAGTCGAGGTATCCTTACAAAAAAATCACCTGAAGAGTGGCGAACGCGTGGTTCGGGTGAATCAGGACGGCAAGGCGTCCCTGACCCTTTTCAAACCGGTTGAGACCTTTGCGGATGCCATGCTGGTGGAAGCGCATTTGTATACCGGCAGGACGCATCAGATCCGGGTTCATGCGCAATATCGCCACCATCCGATTGCAGGCGATGAGAAATACGGTGACAAGGCATTCAATAAAAAAATGCGCGAACAGGGGCTGAAACGATTATTTTTACATGCGCATTCACTGGAATTTGTCCTGCCTTCGACGGGGCAAACGATCCGGGTGAGTGCGCCGCTCGATGCGGATTTACTGGACTGTTTGAATCATTTAATGAATTGACAGCCCAAAGACATGCGAATACAATCCGCGAGCTATGCATAAAGACAATTTGCCTTTAAAAATCGATCCTTTTCGCTTTGCCGACCAGTCGCTCGGCCTTTGCGGGTCCTTGTTCATCAGAGACATGCCTCGCTTGCGTTCCAGTCTGGGTTCAGAAGAGGGTGAGGTCAAGGTCGATATGGTATTTGGTGTGGATGAAGAAGGGATACGTTACGTCAGGGGGCATCTTTCGACTTGTCTCGTGCTGGCATGCCAGCGCTGTCTTCTGCCTTTCAACTATGAGGTGACGAGCGATTTTATGTCAGGTATTGTGCGAACGGAGAAAGAGGCGGACAAGCTCCCGGATCGGTATGATCCCTTGCTGGTGCCGGATTCTTCGCTCATCCTGACTGACATGATTGAGGATGAATTGATCCTCGGTTTGCCCATTGTACCCATGCATGGCATAGAGGATTGCAAGGCAAAACAATCACTTGAATCCTTTACAAGTGATGCCATTGCAAAAAAAGAGAATCCGTTTAAAGTAATCGAGTCATTGCGTTCAAGGCGCAATGATAAACAGTGAGGAGTTAAACTCATGGCCGTTCAAAAAAGCCGTAAATCCCGTTCCAGAATTGGTATGCGTCGTGCGCATTCAGCGTTGAGTGCTGCTGCACTTTCCATTGATTCCGCAACGGGCGAAACACATCGTCGTCATCACGTCAGCCCGGATGGTTATTACAAAGGCCGTCAGGTGATTGATAAAAATCCTGTGGTGGAAGACGAAAACGACGAAGAATAATCGACCGGGGCGGGGCGTGTCATCACACGTTGTCATTTATTGTTTTTAAAGTAAATCAAGGGAAACCGGCGCCCGAGAAGTCATTGTAAAAACAATAAATGACAACGTGTGATGACACGCTCTGTGTGATGACACGCTCTGGTATTCATTCACGAAGAGTACTGCGATTGAAAAAAATAACGATTGCAATCGATGCCATGGGAGGGGATCACGGGCCTCCCGTCATCGTGCCCGCCTGCTTGCAGGTGCTGAGGCAATATCCTTGCCTGCATCTTGTCCTCGTGGGCGATGAAGCGATTTTGCAACGCCTGTTGCAAAATCAATCCTGTGATCTTTCCCGTTTAACCATTCAACATGCCTCCCAGCATGTCCTGATGGATGAACCACCCTCGCAGGCATTGCGCACCAAAAAAGATTCCTCCATGCGTGTTGCCATCAATCTCGTTAAAACGGGTGAGGCAGAAGCCTGTGTCAGTGCAGGGAATACCGGTGCCCTGATGGCGACGGCGCGCTTTGTTCTGAAGACATTACCGGGCATTGATCGACCTGCGATTGTATCCACCTTTCCAACCATATCCGGCAAAAATGTACGCATACTGGATCTCGGCGCGAATGTGGATTCGAGTGCCGAGCATCTCTTCCAGTTTGCTATCATGGGGTCGGTGCTCGCTTCGGCAGTCGATGCGATCCCGATGCCGAAAGTGTGTTTGCTGAATATTGGCCATGAAGATATCAAAGGCAACGAGCTGGTTAAACAGGCGGCGCAGCTTTTAAGTCAAACACAGGCTATCCATTATGCCGGTTATGTTGAAGGCGATGAAATCTATCAGGGCAATACCGACGTGGTGGTGTGCGATGGTTTCGTTGGCAATGTCGCGCTGAAAGTCAGCGAAGGAATGGCCATTTTTATTCGCAATTTATTGAAAGAAGGGTTTTCGCGCACCTGGTTCACACGATTGGCGGCATTGGTTTCGATGCCTGTTTTAAAATCACTGGTCAAACGCATTGATCCGGATCGTTATAATGGCGCCTGCCTGATCGGTTTGCCTCGTATTGTGATCAAAAGCCATGGCGGCGCAAAAATACAGGCATTTGCCCATGCCATCGAAGAAGCCATTATCCAGATCGAAAAAAATGTTCCCGAGCGCATCAGTGTTCAGGTTGAGCAATTACTCAAACTGTCACCGCGCTCACCATAAAGAAGGTGTGACCCCGGCTATGACTTATTCACAGATTTTAGGGACAGGCAGTTATCTGCCAGAAAAAATCCTGACCAATTTTGATCTCGAAAAAATGGTTGAAACCACGAATGACTGGATTGTCGAGCGAACCGGTATTCATAAACGCCATATTGCAGCCGCGCATGAAACAGCGTTAACGATGGCAGAACAGGCCGCGCGTCAGGCGATGGAGGCTGCCGGTATTACGCCCGCCGATATTGGCATGATTATTATTGCGACGACAACACCTGAAAAAATGTTTCCGAGCACCGCGTGTTTGCTTCAGCAAAAACTGGGTATTGCAGGCTGTGCGGCCTTTGATCTGAATTCAACAGCCTGTGCCGGTTTCATGTATGGCTTGAGCATTGCTGATCAATTCATTCGTAACCGGGCCATCAAACATGCGCTTGTCATTGGCAGTGAAGTGATGTCACGCATTGTTGACTGGAGCGATCGCACGACCTGCGTTTTATTTGGCGATGGTGCGGGTGCCGTCGTATTGGGTGCAAGCGACAAACCGGGTATTTTGTCTACCCATTTGCACGCCGATGGAACACACAAGGATGTTTTATCGTTGAATGTGGGTATCGGTAAACCCATGGACGTTGAACAGGCTCTTTTCATTCAAATGACCGGCAATCAATTGTTTAAACTGGCTGTAAAAATTCTGGGTGATCTGTTTGATGAAACGCTCGCAGCCAATTCGCTGGACAAATCTGCAGTCGACTGGCTGGTGCCTCATCAGGCCAATATTCGCATTATTCAGGCCATGGCAAAAAAACTGGATCTGCCGCTCGATCGGGTGGCGATTACGCTGGAAGACCAGGGTAATACGTCCAGTGCATCCATTCCGCTCGCGTTCGATAAAGCCATTCGGGATGGCCGGATCAAACGGGGTGACATGCTGTTATTTGAAGGGTTTGGTGGTGGTCTCGCATGGGGATCAGCGCTGATTCACTATTAAAAAATCAAGCATCTGAAGAGGCGTGAATGACGACTTCATCCTGTTTTGTTTTTCCCGGACAAGGTTCCCAATCCGTTGGCATGCTTTCGGATATTGCGCGTGAATTTTCGACAGTGGAGGCGACATTTGCCGATGCATCGGCCGTCCTGGGCTTTGACTTGTGGAAATTAACGCAAGAAGGGCCTTCTGATGAACTCAATAAAACCCGGCATACGCAACCTGCCTTATTGGCGGCCTCATACGCAATCTGGCGTATTTTGCAGGCGAAAGGTTACGGGGAGCCGGTTGTATTGGCCGGGCACAGTCTGGGTGAATATACCGCACTGGTTTGCTCCAATGCATTGCAGTTTACCGATGCGATCAAACTGGTTGCCGCGCGTGGACAGTACATGCAGGATGCTGTGCCGGAAGGTGCAGGTCTCCTTGCTGCCCTTGTCGGACTGGATGATGAAATGGTCAAAAAAATATGTGCGGATGCGGCGGGGGAAGAGGTGCTGGCACCTGCGAATTTCAACAGCCCTGGACAAATTGTGATTGCAGGACATGCGGCTGCCGTGATGCGTGCCCTGATACTGGCAAAGGAAGCGGGGGCGAAGCTTGCAAAACCCTTGTCGGTGAGTGTTCCATCACATTGTGTATTAATGAAACCGGCGGCAGAGCGACTGGCTCTTCTGCTGGAAACGATCGACATCCAAAAACCCCGCCTGCCGGTGATTAACAACGTGGATGCTGTGATATATGAGAGTGCCGATCACATCCGGGAGGGTCTAACGCGCCAGCTGTTTATGCCGGTGCGCTGGGTGGACGTGGTGCAGGCCTTCAAAACGTATTCGGTTGATCAGGTCATAGAATGCGGGCCGGGCAAGGTATTAAGTGGTTTGAACAAACGCATTGTGGCAGACATGCCTGTCAGAAACACAGCGGATCTGGCCAGCTTGCAGGATGTCTTGTCTATTCACGAGAGGTAACCATGGAACAACAACAGACACACAAAAATCGTATTGCATGGGTCACCGGTGCCAGTCGCGGGATTGGTCTTGCGATTGCACTCGGTCTCGGGCGAGCCGGTGCAACGGTCGTAGGCACGGCCACCACACAGCAAGGTGCCGATGCCATCGGGGCTGAATTTGAAAAAGCGGGCATTCGGGGCATGGGGATTGTTCTCGATGTATCGAATCAGGCATCCATTGATGCGGCGCTGGCACGCATCCGGGAAAAATATGATATGCCGACGATTCTGGTGAACAATGCGGCAGTGACCCGGGATAATTTATTATTACGCATGAAAGAAGATGAATGGACGCAGGTGATTGAAACCAATCTGAATTCCCTCTATCGCCTGAGCAAGGCTTGCCTGCGTGACATGCTGAAAGCGCGGTGGGGTCGCATTATCAGTATTGGTTCGGTGGTGGGCGCAACAGGCAATGCGGGACAGGTTAATTATGCCGCGGCCAAGGCAGGTTTGATGGGGTTTACCAAATCACTCGCGCAGGAAGTCGGGTCGCGTGATATTACCGTGAATGCCATTGCGCCGGGTTTTATTGACACCGACATGACAAGACAATTGCCGGACGATCAGCGTGCCCTGTTATTGGAAAAAATCCCGATGCAGCGCCTCGGTCAGCCGATGGATATTGCCAATGCCGTGATCTTTCTCGCATCGGATGCAGCCGGTTATATTACGGGCCAGACCTTGCATGTCAATGGCGGGATGTATATGGCATAGCCCCGGGTATTTGCCTGAAAGAATGGATAAAATTAAATTCGGCTTGAAAATTATGGTTTTTTAACTAAACTAACGGGATTTGAAAGCTTGTTACATTGTCCGGGCACGGATTTTTTTTAAATTAAAGAGGAAAAACGTACTATGAGTACTGTTGAAGCACGTGTGAAAAAGATTGTGGTAGAACAATTGGGTGTCAAGGAAGAAGAAATCACCAATGATTCTTCTTTCGTGGATGATCTGGGTGCTGACTCCCTGGATACCGTTGAGCTTGTGATGGCGCTTGAAGAAGAATTTGAGACCGAGATTCCGGATGAAGATGCAGAAAAAATCACAACTATTCAGCAAGCGATTGATTATATTAATTCGCATCATGAAGAGCATGCCAGGGGATAGTGATTCGACATTGAGCCTTTATTGAAGAATCTGTGTCGAAGAGTCCGTCGTCATGTTTATTAAACATAAAACAGGATGTGATGACAGGCTCGGTTCAAGCGATCTGGAGAGGAGTTCATCTTGAGCAAAAAACGTGTTGTAGTGACGGGTCTTGGCATCATCAGCCCACTGGGTTTGACGGTGAAGGATACATGGCAAGGCATTCTGGCTGGAAAAAGCAGTGTCAGCCTGATTGATCATTTCGATGCGTCGGACATCAGTTGCCGTATTTGCAGTCATGTGAAAAATTTCGATCCCACCCGTTATATGCCTGAAAAAGAGGCGCGTAAAAAAGATATTTTCATCCAGTTTGGTATTGCGGCTGCGATGGAGGCGATAGAAGATTCAGGGCTCACCGTGACGGAAGACAATGCGCACCGCATTGGACTCGCCATTGGCTCAGGCATTGGCGGTTTGCCCATGATTGAAAAATGCCACGAAGTGTTGCTCGATTCCGGTCCAAGACGTATTTCTCCCTTTTTTATTCCGAGCGCCATTATCAATATGATTGCAGGCAATGTGTCCATCCAGTATGGCATGCGCGGGCCCAATATTGCGGCTGTCACCGCCTGCACGACCGGAACGCATAACATTGGTCTTGCCGCGCGTACGATTGCATATGGCGATGCGGATGTCATGGTGGCCGGTGGTTCCGAAATGGCAACGACTCGCCTTGGTGTGGGCGGGTTTGCCGCCATGCGTGCTCTTTCGACGCGCAATGATGCGCCGGAAAAAGCCAGCCGCCCCTGGGACCGTGATCGTGACGGTTTCGTGCTGGGGGATGGCGCGGGTGTGCTGGTTCTTGAGAGTTACGAACATGCGAAAAAGCGCGGCGCGAAAATCTATGCAGAGCTTGTGGGTTTTGGCATGAGTGCGGATGCCTTCCATATCACCACACCGCATCTGGAAGGCCTTGGTGCAGCGCTTTCCATGCAAAATGCATTGGCGGATGCCGGATTAAATCCGGAGCAGGTGGATTATATTAATGCGCATGGCACCTCGACCCAGGCGGGAGATGAGCTGGAAGTATTGGCGATTAAACGCACGTTTGGCGAGCACGCCTACAAACTCGCCGTCAGTTCGACCAAATCGATGATTGGCCATTTGCTGGGGGCGGCGGGATCGGTTGAAGCGATTTTCAGTATTCTGGCCATGCGTGATCAGGTTGCGCCACCGACGATCAATCTGGATCATCCGGGCCCGGATTGCGATTTGAATTTTGTACCGAATGAAGCGCAACCGATGAAAATGGAGATTGCGTTATCCAATTCCTTTGGATTTGGCGGGACGACGTAAGCGAAGCCGCGACGACGTAAGCAGAGTCAAGAAACTTTGGTCCAGTACAAAGGCTGTTCACTGAGGGGAAGCTTGTAACTAATTGATTATACTAAGGAATTTTGATTTTCGGTTTCGCTTTTTCACCCTGTAAAATTGTAACTTATTGATTATATTGAACTTTTTATTTTTAGCGTTTTTTGCGATTTGAAGGGTTTTTATAGTAACTTATTGATTATATTAAGTATTTTTGTTTTTTTGCAATTTTGAAGGCGTTCTTGTATAAATCAGGCTTCAACCGGAGCGTCATCCCGCGACGCTCCTCAAGCGGGACCCAGCGCCTTTAAAGCATTTTTTAAAGAACGCGATGAAAGAAAGGCGCTGGGTCCCGCTTAAAGAGCGTCGCGGGATGACGCTTCGGTCGACATTTGATTTTATGTAGCAATGCCCATTTTTGAAATGCGTTGTAAAGGTTAACCGAGGAAAAATGGCACCCGACAAACGCCGTATCGTTAAAACCCTCGCAGGTCTCATTTTGATGGCCTGCCTGTGTTTTCTTGTTGTCTGGATTTATTTTCTGCGAGAAACCCTCGTCACCGATCCCAAAGGCGTGCGATACACGGTTCGATCCGGCGCTTCATTCAAATCCGTGACAGATGATCTGGTCGCAGAACAGATCATCCACCATCCTTTTCTTTTCGAGATGCTCGCCAGTTTGAAACGGCACGAGTTGAAATCGGGCGATTATTTATTCCGTCAGGGCACGACATCGCAGAGCTTGCTGAATCAGATCACAACGGGCACGGGCCTTTTTCATTACACATTCACGATTATTGCCGGCTGGAATTTTCAGCATTTGCGTGATGTGCTCCTGCGCGAGCCGGATTTGCAACATACGACGGCTTTAATGACCGATGCGGCGATCATGACGTATCTTGGACAACCGACGCTCTCTCCGGAAGGGCGCTTCTATCCGGATACCTATTTTTTCGCCAAAGGTTCATCCGATTTATTGTTGCTAAAACGTGCCTATCAAAAAATGCAACGCACGTTGGATGCCGCCTGGCAAAAACGGGAACCGGGTCTGCCTTATCAGACACAAAATGAAGCGCTGACGGTCGCGTCCCTCGTTGAAAAGGAAACACCGCTCGCACGAGAGCGCGTGATGATTGCAGGTGTCATTATCAACCGGTTAAAAAAAGATATGCTGTTGCAGATGGATCCGACCGTGATTTATGCGGCGGGTGCTGAATATAATGGCACGATCTACAAAAAAGAATTAATGGCGGATAATCCGTACAATACCTACCGGCGAAAGGGATTGCCGCCGACACCCATCGCCATCCCCGGCAAGGATTCCATTACAGCGGCACTTCATCCTGCACACCATGATTATTATTACTTTGTCGCAAAAAACAGTGCCATGCCAGGGGAAGGCCATCAATTTTCAAAAACACTGGCCGAGCATGAGCAGGTGGTGGCACTCGTTCGCGGCAATTCATTTTTCGGGTCATCCTGGTTTAATGATGATCTGATTCGTTTGTATTTTTTGAAAAGACTTGAAAAGGATACGCTTCATGCAAACGAGACAAAATAAATTCATCACGATAGAAGGCATTGAAGGGGTTGGAAAAACGACGGCGGTCAGGGTGATTCAGGATTATTTGACGGAACACCTTCGGGAATTTATTGTGACACGCGAGCCGGGCGGTACGGTTTTAGCCGAGGAAATTCGTCAAATGTTGTTAAACCCACTTGCTGAAAAAGTTACACCGGAAGCTGAATTATTGTTGATGTTTGCATCGCGTGCGCAACACATTGCACGGGTGATTCAACCGGCATTGGACGCGCAGAGGTGGGTCATCAGTGATCGTTTTGTGGATGCCAGTTATGCCTATCAGGGCGGCGGCAGGCAGGTGGATCTTCAGAAAATTCAATTACTCGATGAATGGATCGTCGGGTCATTGCAGCCGCAATTAACTTTTTTGCTGGATGCGCCACCGAATATTGGACTGTTACGTGCGAAAAATCGCGGCGCGCAGGATCGCATCGAGCAGGAAACAATGGATTTTTTTGAGCGTGTTCGAGCCGTGTATTTGCAGCGCGCAAGCCGGTTTCCCGAACGATTTTGTGTGGTGGATGCAACAGCACCGCTTGAAACGGTTCGTGAAGCCATCATCGCGCGCCTCGATCAACTGTTCACGAGTGCACACCATGCACACTGACGCACTGTTGCCAGAGCAGATGGCGTTATGGGAATCCTTGCTCGCACGCAAAAAACAGGGAAAATGCCCGCACGCGCTGTTATTGACCGGCCTGAAAGGCACAGGCAAAACCGTTTTTGCGCGACAATTTGCATCTGTTTTATTATGCAATCAGCCTTCGGTAAAAGGTGCATGCGGTCATTGTCGGGCCTGTCGGTTATATGCAGCCGGATCGCATCCGGATTTTATGTGTATCACACCCGAAGAGGGCACAGAGACCATCAAGGTCGATCAAATTCGTGATGTTGTGAATCTCGCCAATGGAACGGCCATGCTGGGGGGTGCCCGTGTTGTTTTAATTTATCCGGCAGATGCCATGAATATGCATGCGTCGAATGCCTTGTTGAAAACGCTGGAAGAACCCACGGCGAATACGTTTTTAATTCTGGTTTGTGAACAACGTGGACGACTGCCTGCAGTGATCCGCAGTCGTTGTCAAACGCTGGTGTTTTCACAACCGGCGCAGGATGTTTCTTCGAATGAGACGATTGCCTTTCAGCGCGAAGTGGTTGAAGGCCTCATTCAGTTACAGCAAAAAAAAATCGATCCCCTGTCTCTTGCTGCGCGTTTTGAAGAGAAAGATATCAGGATGCTATTGCAATGCGTATTGTCATTTTTGCGGGATTTATTACGCTATCAGTTAGCGGGATTTGTTCATGCGAATGATCAGGCTGCCATGGAAAAAATCGCGATGACCGTGACGCCTGAAACTATTTTTAACTATGCTGACCGTGTTCAAAAGACCTATACGCATCTTGTCAATGCATTGAACCTGAATCGCGGATTATTATTAAAAGATCTTTTTATTCGATGGGCGACATTATGTTAGTGGACTCGCATTGTCATCTGGATCAACTGGAAGAAGGCGTTGAAAAAGCGCTTCAACTCGCTAAAAAAGAAGGTGTTCAACATTTTTTGTGTGTCTCCATTACGTTACAGGATTTTCCGCACATGATGGAGGTGATAGCCCCTTTCAGCGAAGTCAGCGCATCGGTGGGATTGCATCCGAATGAAAAAGTCGGGAAAGAACCCACGGTGGATGAGCTGGTGCGTCTTGCTGAAACTAAAAAAATCATTGCAATCGGCGAAACGGGGCTCGATACGTTTCGAAGTACCGGTGATCTTTTATGGCAAAAAGAGCGCTTTCGTCAGCATATTCGTGCGGCAAAGGAAACCGGAAAACCGCTGATTGTGCATTCACGTCAGGCAAAAGACGATACGTTGAACATTTTACGCGAGGAAGATGCCGGGACGGTGGGCGGCGTGTTACACTGTTTTACCGAAGATTGGGAAATGGCGCAGGCGGCAATGGATCTCAATTTTTATATTTCATTTTCAGGCATTGTGACGTTTAATAATGCGAAAACCATTCAGGCTGTCGCAAAGGACATGCCGCTTGATCGCATGCTGATTGAAACCGATTCGCCGTATCTCGCACCGGTGCCATTTCGTGGAAAGCCGAATCAACCGGCGTATGTGCGTTATGTGGCAGAGGCTATCGCGAATTTGCGCGGGATCGATTTTGAAACGGTTGCAAAAGTTACCACCGCCAATTTTTTCCGGTTATTTAAATTAAATGTAAGCGAAGGATTCTGACATGTTTCGACCCGCGGCACTTTTTATTGGATTGCGTTACACACGCGCGAAGCGGCGAAATCATTTTATTTCGTTTATCTCGTTGATGTCGATGCTGGGTATTGCACTCGGCGTACTGGTGTTGATTACCGTATTATCTGTCATGAACGGTTTTGATCATGAAATTAAAAAACGGGTATTCAGCATGGTGCCGCCAGTGACGGTCACGACGCTCTCTGATTTTGTGTCGAACTGGCAGGAAGCGGAAACGCGGATCAAACAAAATCCGAATGTGATGGAAGTCGCACCCTTTGTGACGGGACAGGTTTTGATTACACATGATGGTGTGGTGCAACCGGCGATTCTGGACGGTATTGATCCGTACCTCGAAAAAAATATCACGGAATTGCCGCAAAAAATGGTGCAAGGAAAACTGGAGCAATTGGTACCGGGACAATTTGGCGTGGTGCTGGGTGAGGAACTGGCGGATCGGTTGAATGCCGTGATCGGCGATAAAATTACGGTTGTCACGCCTGAAGTGTCTCTGACACCGGCGGGGGTCATTCCACGATTTAAACGATTTACGCTGATGGGTGTGTTTCGTGCGGGCAGTGGTTTTGGTTTTGATGGCACACTCGCTTTTGTGAATTTGCTGGATGGACAAAAATTGATGCAGCTTGGCAATTCGGTTTCAGGTATTCATGCCAGTATCAAAAATGTGTATGCGGCAGAACAGGTTTCCGAAGAATTGGCAGCGAGCCTTGGGCCGGATGTGCGTATCACCAACTGGACAGAGCAATTTGGTGCTTTTTTCCATGCGGTGAGTATGGAAAAAACCATGATGTTTTTTATTTTATTGCTGATCATTGCGGTGGCGGTGTTTAATCTGGTGTGTACGCTCATGATGGTGGTCAATGACAAGGAATCGGATATTGCCATTTTACGCACGTTTGGTGCGACACCCAAAATGATCATGGCGGTGTTTGTGGTGCAAGGTGCGATTGTCGGTGTGATTGGAACATTACTCGGTGTGATCGGTGGCGTATTGCTTGCGTATAATGTCACGGCGCTGGTGAACTGGATTGAGCATATTTTCCATGTGCAGTTTATTTCATCGAGTGTCTATTTTGTGAATTATCTTCCTTCGGAATTACAATCGAGTGATATTGTGAAGATCAGTCTTGCATCTCTTCTTTTCAGTTTGCTTGCAACCTTGTATCCCGCGTGGCGTGCATCGCGCACGGAACCTGTTGAGGCGCTTCGTTATGAATAATTCAGTGATAGCCTGTTCTGATCTTGCAAAAGTTTACAAGGATGGTGCTGCCGAAGTCGATGTGTTGCATCAAATTAATCTCGAGGTGGGACGTTCAGAACTCGTTGCGATTGTAGGGAGTTCCGGCTCTGGAAAAAGCACGTTGCTTCATTTGCTGGGTGGGTTGGATAAACCGAGTTCCGGTAGTGTACATATTGCAGGGAAAGCCCTGGCGGATTTATCGGAAAATGAAAAATGCCATCTTCGCAATCACACGCTGGGATTTGTGTATCAGTTTCATCATTTATTGCCTGAGTTTACGGCATTGGAAAATGTCGGCATGCCGTTACTGATTCGGGGTGTGGATGTTAAAACGATCCAGGAAAAAGCGGAACATTTGCTGGAATCTGTCGGTTTAAAAAATCGCATGTTGCATAAAATTGGCGAACTGTCGGGTGGAGAAAGACAGCGCGTGGCGATTGCGCGTGCGTTGGTTGCTGAACCACTCTGCGTATTGGCGGATGAGCCGACAGGAAATCTTGATCCGCGAAATGCGGAAAATGTGTTGCAATTATTTCTGGATTTACAAAAAGCGCGCGAGACCAGTGTGATTATGGTGACACATGATCGAAATATTGCGAAACAGGCGCAGCGGATTTTGTCGTTGGAAAATGGGCGATTAGTCGCTGCATAAGCGGACGCCTTCTTCACCTCCCTTCAATTATATCTAAAAAATCAAGGATTCCCCATGTGTTCCTTTGCACTCGCATTCCTTTGTGGCGTGCTTTTATTGCAGCAATTTACTGTTTTGCCAGGCTTGCGCTGGCTGCCTGTTATTATAGTATTTGTTTTTTTAATTGAATTTTTTTGCGTAAAAAAATTTAAATGGCTGCGCTATTTATCTGCGATTTTATTGGGATTTTCATGGACGTTATTTTATGTCACTGTATTTTGTTCATGGCATTTGCCCCATGAGCTGGAGGGAAAGTCATTACATGTGAATGGCACTATTGCCTCTATCCCAAACGATTCAGACAATACGCTTTCATTTTTATTCGCCTTAAAAAAAATAGAATCTGAAAAAGTGCATGCAACCATCAAACTGTCTCTTCGGGATGAGAATTTGAAAAATGTGCGTGTCGGTGACCAATGGCAATTTGTGGTTAGATTGAAACGCGTGCACGGTTTGATGAACCCGGGCGGATTTGATTATGAAGCGTTTGCGCTTCAGGAAGGCATCCGGGCGAATGGTTATGTCATCAAATCATCTGAAAATCAATTATTGGAAAGTCATTGGTATCACGATTTTCCCGATCGTATCCGACAAAAATTAAAAGACAAGGTCGAGGCGAATTTACCATCGAGTAACACATCGCCCTGGATTGTCGCGTTAGCGCTCGGCGAAAGACAGCATATTTCATCGGAAGACTGGGAAATATTGCGTAACACCGGCACCAATCACCTGATGGCCATTGCCGGACTGCATATCGGTTGCATGGCCAGTCTGGCTTTTTTTCTGGTGAGTTTTTGTTGGCGTCGCGTGCCACGTTTGATGCTTCGATATCCTGCGCAACTGGCCGGTGGTTTGGGCGCGCTCGTGATGGCTTTTTTGTATGCGAGTCTCGCCGGATTTTCCATTCCGGCGGAGCGCACATGCATTATGTTGTCTGTTGTGTTGATTGCGTTAATTTTGAAAAGAAATATGATGTCGTGGCAAGCCTGGTCGATCGCATTGTTTCTCATGTTGCTCATCAATCCGCTCGTCGTTCTGACAGACAGTTTCTGGCTGTCATTTTATTCTGTCGCGCTGATTATTTATGGGGTGAGTGGCAGATTGAATCAGCAGGGCTGGTGGTGGAAGATCACGCGTGTGCAGTGGGTGATTACTGTTGGATTGATACCCGTAGGGGTCTGGTTATTTCAACAAATTTCATGGACAGCTTTTTTGGCAAACAGTATTGCCATTCCGTGGGTTGCATTTCTCATTGTGCCGCTGACACTGCTGGGTTGTTTTTTTCTTTTATTTTCAGCCAAAGCGGGCGGATTGATTTTATTATCAGCCGATAAATTGCTGGCTCTTTTGTGGCAGGTATTGACGTATTTTTCACATTTGTCATTTGCGAATGATTACATGATGATTCCGAACAACGGGATATTGCTTTCAGCATGTGTGGGTGTGATTATTCTTCTTTTGCCATCGGGTTTTCCGGGAAAAGGGTTTGGTGTTTTTTGGGTTTTACCTTTTATTTTTTATCATCACGCAACGCCGCGTTCAGGTGATGTATCTTTTTCATTGCTCGATGTGGGGCAGGGCTTGTCTGCTGTTATTCAAACACATCATCATGTGCTGGTTTTTGATGCAGGCCCCAGATTTGGGGCAAATTATGATATGGGAGAAAGTGTGGTCGCGCCCTATCTACGTTCACTCGGTGTTAAAAAAATTGATCTTCTGGTAGTGAGCCATCCGGACAATGATCATATCGGTGGCGTTCACGCGCTCTTTCATTATTTTACTATTTTGCATGTGAAAACCAGCACGCCTGATAAATTAGTGCCATTTCACGCTGATTATTGTTTGCGAAATGATACATGGAAGTGGGATGGTGTGACGTTTAAATTTTTATACCCAACGTCAGAGAATCTGGATCTGGATAATAACAGTTCCTGCGTGTTATCCGTCACAAATGCTTATCAAAAAACTATTTTATTGACAGGGGACATTGAAAAATTTGCTGAGAATTATTTAATTCAGCAAAACGCAAAAGAACTGTCTGCGGATATTCTGGTGGCACCGCATCATGGCAGTAAAACATCGGCGATTGATAAATTTGTTGAATCCGTTCATCCGCGTTATGTGTTATTTCCGGTGGGTTATCGCAATCGATATCATTTTCCAAATGCAAGTGTGGTTGAAAAATATCAGGCAATTAACGCCAGTTTATTTGAAACCGACAGGAGTGGTGCGATTCAATTTCAACTGGCGGAAGATATTACGCTGCCTCGGCAGTATCGGTTAGTGGCGCGTCGGTATTGGAATGATTGAGGACACGCCCTAATCAATTTAACAATTTTTATGTCAATTTATATTATTGACAAAAATATCAGAGGATTGGTATGATTAGAGTTGTTGAGGTTGCGATCAAAGTCAAAAAAAACTTTCATAAAGTTCCCTTGCCCATCAGAAAGAAGCTTTTTACCTGGGTGGCTGCTGTGGAAGAAAAAGGACTCAATGAAGTCAGAAAAGTATCAGGATACCATGACGAACCTTTAAAGGGTGATAGAGAAGGTCAGCGCTCTATACGTCTTAACAGGAAATGGAGAGCAATTTACCGAATTATTGATGAAAAAATTGAATTTGTTCTGATTGAAGAGGTAACACCACATGACTACTAAAAAAACTATGTCTGCACGAAAACTGCTTAAGGGTGTTTTTCGATCTTCTTTTGGCGAGTTTGTTAGAGATATTCGTGAGTGTGACGAAATATCTCAGGCTGAACTTGCAAAACGTATGCGTGTGTCTCGTCAATTTATTCACGCTGTCGAAAAAGACAAAGCCACTATCAGTCTGGAGATGGCTATCAAAATTGCTTCTGCATTAGGTTATCCATACGAGGCTTTCGTTGAAATTTTTTTAAATGACATGCTCAGAAAGTCTGGTATAAAAAAAATGGTTCATCTTGTGTCAAAAGCGGCTTGATCTCTTTCTTTACTTAAAAAAAGAGATCACCAGATCACCGTTTATTTTTTCCTCAAATAACCCGTTTCGGTATAGCCTGTTGGAAGGGATGCGAATGAAGGCGTATCTGGCTGAACAACCTCAGGCGGGATGTTTTCTTTATTATGAATGGGAGAATCTGCCCAATGCGGCATGACTTTTTTACAGGTTGCAAGAAATTTTTCAGTGAAATGATCATCAATTGCTTTATCTATTGAATCGGGCAATCGGATTTGATGCCCAAAAACTTTTTTAATTTCATCCGAATGGTCTTCAGTATCACCGGTATAGCTGACAAATATTTTTTTGCCAAACTGACGTGCAGCCTTGTGGTTGTTAAACTGAAATAGCGGGTAACATTCATCATTCCAGGGGTCACATACCACGGCGACATGTGGTTTGTTAATATCGCCTATGATAAGAAATGCATGACCATTCTTACAAACCATATCGCCAACCATGGCATAACTGATGGGGCGCACATTACATTGCCACAGATAAGTGAATGCAACGGCGACCTGGGCTGCACAATTTCCCGCCTGATGCTTGCTGTGTATGTCTGCCTGACATTTCTGGTCAAGGATAAAACGTTCTCTGAAATCGGCATCTTTGGGCGAGAGGGGTTTGCTTTCATACTGCAAGAACTCCCGTTCTGCCTTTTCTATGGCATCATAGGCTGCTCGTTGTGCCTTCGAAACTGCGCCTCGTGGATAATTGTTATCTGCGCCCAATGGTAACACCAGTTTGACTGCCTTCTTGGCCGATTCTGCTAAAAAAAGGCATGCTGCATAGGTGTCTAATACCTTGCCGGAGGGTGTTTCAGGGGCAATTTCCGGGCGATTTTCTTCTTTTGCGTCAGTATGGGACTGCATTGTGTGGCTCCTCGTTTGGGGTAATTTATTTTTTAGTTTTATTTGAGGGCGTATTGTATATAAAAAACACATGTTTGGCATTGTTTATTTTCACGTATTCGGGGAATACCCACTTTATTGTACGTACAAAGTGTGTACTTTTTTATAAAATAGGCTATAATACCCGTATGTAACAGGGGCGACTCAAGATGACAACCAAAGATGCAAGACTGGATATAAAAACCACCAGAGCTGCCAAAGCCACGCTGGAACAGGCAGCCTATGCTCTGGGGACAACACTCAGTGCATTTATGCTTGATTGCGCCATGTCCAGAGCAAGAGAAATACTCGCTCAGTCTGGTTTAATTCATTTAACTCATAAAGAAAGCGAGCGATTTATTGCAGCATTACAAAATCCACCCAAAGCCAATGAAAAACTTAAACAGTTATTCAAAAAGCACGTTGTAAAACAGTCTGGACATAATGAAAAAACGTAATGGATTTAATCATAGAGCGACTTGATACAAATTTACATGATCGTCAGTCTTTTGATTGTGGCGTTCTCGAACTTAATATTTTTTTAAAACAACATGCCAATCAGAATCAATCCAAAAATATGTCCAAAACCTATGTGGCTGTTGTTGCTGTTTCAGTAGACGATCGTAAAAAAATTTATGGGTACTATACACTTTCTGCAGGACATATTAAGTGCGAGGAGCTTCCTGAAGTTATCAAAACCAGACTACCCAACTATCCCATTCCAGTTGCACGTCTTGGCAGATTGGCGGTTGATAAAGATTATAAAGGCCAGGGCATCGGTGGATTTCTTTTACATGATGCCCTGACTAATGTGCTCGGTATTGCTGATAAGATGGGCGTATTTGCTGTGGTCGTCGATGCAAAAAACGATAATGCAAAATCTTTTTATGAAAATTATGGCTTCAGCGCGCTACAAGATTCAAAGCTAACGCTTTTTCTTCCTGTTTCTACAATCAAGTCGGCTGTTTAACATTAAAAATGTTCTATTGGCCGGCGAAATAAGACGATTAACCCTGCGTCGTCTCATGCTTGCTGCCATACGCCAGCAAATCAATCGCCATGAGTAACGTCGCATTATCAATCGGCTTTTCGAAGGAGACCGTCGCACCTAGCGATTCGGATAAATCGAGATACCCGGTCGGATCCAGTCGGCCGCCACCGGAAATGGCAATGATTTCCATGTTGGGATGTTTGTTTTTCACTTCAGAAATGAGGGTAATACCGCTTTTTTTCGGCATGATGATGTCAGTCACCATGACGTCGGGTTCGGCGGTTTCAAGAATTTCTGTTGCCTCATCGCCATTGGTCGCGCTGATCACCTCATGTGAGGCGCGTATCAGGACCTGTGCGAGCATGTCTCTTACCAGATCATCGTCTTCAACCAGCAATATTTTAGCCATGTGTCTTCTCCGTCAATTGACTGTATTCCGGCAGCAACAGGGTAAATGTTGTGCCGCGTCCCAGCTGACTTTCAACAGCAATCTCTCCCTGATGTTCCTTCATGATGGTGTGGACCGTGGCAAGTCCCAGCCCCGTTCCCTTGCCCACTTCTTTCGTCGTGAAAAAAGGCTCAAACATGCGTTCCATCGTGGTTTGATCCATTCCGTGTCCTGTGTCTGATAACCGGATTTTACAATACATTCCCTTGATTACATTCGGGAATTGCGCAAAAATCTTGTCCGACGAATGCACACGGCTCAATGTTATTTTAACATCTCCTTCCCCATCCATGGCATCCACCGCATTATTGATGAGATTCACGATAACCTGATGTAACTGGGTCTGATTACCCAGAATGGAACAATCCCCGGTGGACTTGAAATCAATCGTGACGCTGGCCGGAATGGTCGGTCTTAATAATTCCAATACGCCTTCCAGGGTTTCCTTGACGCAGACGGATTTAAAATCAGGGTGTTGACGACGGCTGAACGTCAGAATGCGTGCGACCAGATCCTGGCCTCGTTTGCAGCCTTCAAGGACTTTCCCCAAATTTTTTTGAATCAGGTTATCGGCTGGCACATCTTCCCGGGCCAGTTCCACATAACCAATAATGGCATATAAAATGTTATTAAAATCATGGGCAATACCGCCGGCGAGCGTCCCCATGGCTTGCAGTTTCTGTCCCTGAAGGAGCGCTTTTTCGAGTTTTTGCCGGGTTTCTGCCGCCTCCATGCGTTCGGCCATTTCTTCCTGAACGGTTTCATCAATCAGTTGACGGGCGCGTTTGCGCTCGCTTGTCAATTGAATCAGTCGAACAAGCATACCTGCGAGGAGTGAGAGACAAATACCGGTGACAAGCAAGGTCATGGCGGGATAACGGCGGGTCAGGGTTGTCAGGGGAGCAACGGGCAGACTGTACGCAATAAAGAGAGAGACAAGCAGGCCTGCCATGGCTATCGCATAAGACAACCATGACCCGCGTAAATCAGGATGATTATTTTGCACATTTCGCCCCATAATCCCCAGTTTAATTGATTTAAGCGATTGAGGCTATACGTCATTTTATATATACTGCGTGGATGGGCATTTTTACCTGTTTATCTATGAAGTAATGAGACTATGCAGCTAAAGAAAATTAAACTTTCCGGCTTTAAATCCTTTGTTGATCCGACAACCGTATTGATTCCAGGTCATCTGGTGGCCATTGTCGGGCCAAATGGTTGTGGCAAGTCCAATATCATCGATGCCGTTTGCTGGGTCATGGGGGAAAGTTCAGCCAAATATCTGCGTGGTGAATCGCTTACCGACGTGATTTTTAATGGCTCGAGTGCGCGAAAACCGGTAGGGCAGGCATCGGTTGAATTGATATTTGATAATCAGGAAGGGAGCCTCGGCGGTGAATATGCGAGCTACTCCGAAATTTCGATTCGCCGCCAGATTAATCGCGACAGTGATTCCAGTTATTTCCTGAATGGAACACGTTGTCGCCGCAAGGACATCATCGATATTTTTCTGGGTACCGGGCTTGGGCCGCGCAGTTATTCGATTATCGGTCAAAACATGATTTCACGCCTGATTGAAGCCAAACCGGATGACATGCGTATTTATCTGGAAGAGGCCGCCGGTGTGTCGAAATATAAAGAACGTCGCCGGGAAACGCAAAATCGTATCCAGCATACCCAGGAAAATATGGCGCGACTGGATGATCTTCGAACCGAGCTCGACAACCAGTTAAACACATTAAAACGGCAGGCAACGGCCGCGGAACGATTTCAGGCATTAAAGGGTGAAGAACGCACCCTTCGCGCCGAATGGCTGGCGACACAATGGCGTGAGCTCGATCGGAAGCTGGTGCAATATACCTTGCAGATCCAGCAGCAGGAAACCGGGCTTCAGGCAAAGCAGAGTGAGGCTGGCGAAATTCATTTGACTGTCTTGAAAAAACGGGATGCGCATCAGGAAGCCGGTGAAGCATTCCAGGTGGTTCAGCGTCGTTATTATGCGGCAGGCAATGACATTACACGTATCGAACAGGATGTGCGCCACACCGAAGAGCGTCAGCGTCAATGGCAGGCAGATGTTTTGCAAGTGGAAACGGATGAGGCCGCTCTCCGGGAATCGCTTGAAGACGTTCAAAATGAACTGACCGGGTTAACCCTGGAATCGGAACAGATTGAACCGGCCTTGCACGAGGCAACTCTCTCGAGTGAAGCAGCGCTTCAAACTTTTCAGGCAGCGGAAGAAGCCATGCAGGCATGGCAGGGTCAATGGGATCAGTTTCATCAACGCTCGGCACAAACGACCCGGACGGCCGAGGTGGAACAAACACGCATTGTGCATCTCGAACAGCGGATTGCTTCGATCAGACAACGTAAAACACAGCTGGAACAGGAACAATCGCAAATTCATTTTGCGGATCTTAATCGCGATATTCAGCAATTATCAGAAGAACTCTCCGGGCTCACCGATTTATCGACTGAGCAGGTTCAGCAACTGAACGACATGCGTCAGGCGATTTCATCCGAACAGGCGTTTCAACAACAATTCACCCGGGAACTCGATGATGTGCGCAGCCAGACCCAGCGGTTACGTGGAGAAGAAGCGTCTCTTCAAGCCTTGCAGCAAACGGCATTGGGTCAGCGTAATCATCCGGTAGCCACCTGGCTTGCCGATCATGGGCTCGACAATTTGCCGCGTCTTGCGCAAGGGATTGAAGTGGAATCCGGTTGGGAACTCGCGGTTGAAAAAATGTTGGGGTCCACCCTGCAGGCGATCTGCGTGGATAACCTGTCTGATGTAACGACATGGCTCGATGATTTAAAACAGGGTCATCTGTCTGTATTTGCAACGAACGGTGCGAGCGAGACCCTTTCGTCAAAAACAACCCTGTTGCTGGATAAGATCAAATCGAAGTGGCCACTGGATTCGTTGCTGGCTGGTATTTATGTGGCAGACACGACAGAAGACGCGTTGGCTCTTTGCCAGACGCTTGCGCCTCATGAATCGGTTGTGACACGGGATGGCACGTGGCTGACTGCTGCCTGGCTTCGTGTTTCGCGCGAGGAAAATCCGGCAGCCGGTGTATTTCAGCGTGAACAGGAATTAAAACAGCTGGCTGGCCAGTTGTCCGGGCTTTTGGTGCGCCACGATGACTGTCAGGAAAAATTGACGCATCATCAGGAACGATTAAAGACGCTCGAAGAAGAAAGAGATGATCTGCAACACATTGTGAATCAGTCGCATGCAAAAATCGCGCAAACCGAAGCGCAGCGCAAAATCAGGCAAGAACGTCTCGCCACACTCAGTGCACGCGCCGAGCAATTCCGTACGGAGCTTTTAGACAGTGTCGAACAACACGAACAAACGCAGCGAGAATTGACGGAGTCACGCGCACTCTGGCAGCAGGCCATGAGTGAACTGGAAGGTTTGGCGGATCAGCGGGAGACGCTCGAAGAAGATCGCAACCGCTTGCGTGACCATCAACAAATGAGCCGCCAGAAATTGAATGAGGCCAAAGAAGTGTGTCATCGCCTGGAAATTCGATTGCAGACGACGCAGTCACAACGTGGCTCGTTGCAGCAAACGATTTTACGCATGCAGGCCCAATTGACAACCTTGACGGAACGTAAAGCGGCATTGCAATCCGATGCCCATACCGGCGCATCCTTGCCGGATCTCGAAAAAGCGCTGGCGACGGCATTGAGTGAGCGTTTGCTGATTGAAGAAGAAGTCAACGTGGCGCGTCATGTACTCCAGAGTATCGAACAGGAAATGCGTCATCTGGAAAATGATCGGCAGCAGGTTGAACGCGAGAGCGCAAAAATTCGTGACATGCTGGAAACCTTGCGTCTGGAAGGTCAGGGCTTCAAGGTAAAACTGGAAACAGTGCATGAGCAACTCAAGGAAACTCATTCTGAGCTCGAAGATATTTTGAAGGATTTACCAGAAGATCTGGTCCCTGAAATTGCGCATCAACAACTGGAACAGGTGCTGTTAAAAATCACACGTCTTGGTCCGATTAATCTCGTCGCAATCGAAGAATTTGCCACGTGTTCCGAGCGTAAGGATTATCTCGACAAACAGCATGCGGATTTACTGGAAGGATTAACCACACTTCAAAATGCCATCGCAAAAATCGATCGGGAGACACGTGCACGATTCAAGGAAACCTTTGACAAGGTGAATGAACGTTTTCAGGAATTATTTCCCACCATTTTTGGGGGAGGCAAGGCGTATCTCGAATTGACGGGCGACAATTTACTGGATGCCGGTATCACGGTCATGGCCTGTCCGCCTGGAAAGCGAAACAGCACGATTCATCTTTTGTCGGGTGGTGAAAAAGCCATGACAGCGATTGCGCTTGTCTTTTCGATTTTCCATCTGAATCCGGCGCCTTTCTGTTTGCTGGATGAAGTGGACGCACCGCTCGATGATGCGAATATCGGGCGATTCTGTCAACTGGTCCAGAAAATGGCTGAAAAAACGCAATTTATTTTCATCAGTCATAACAAGCTCGCGATTGAAATGGGGCAGCATTTGATGGGTGTGACCATGCATGAGCCGGGGGTATCGCGATTAGTGAGTGTTAACGTGGAAGAAGCCGTCAGTCTGGCTGGCGCATAGGAGAAAAACATGGATGTGTATATCGGATTGGGTTTGTTGTCCGCCGGGATCGTGGTCGTTTTTTTTGTGGTGTTTGATGCGTGGTTGAAAAAACGCAAGATGATGCCAGACAGATCAGGATGGCGAAAGAGAACAAAGGATGATCCCGAATTCGGGATGAATGAAAATCTCAATGGATTATCCGGACGTATTCTGGATAATGTGACTCTTCCGGAAGCGACTTATGAAATGTCCCGGGGTGTTGAATCGTCTGAATTGGCGGATCTTTGTAACAGCCACACGGATGCGGATACCTCGAAAAAAAATGAACGGCCATTGAATGCATCGGATAATGAACCCGTCAATGCATTTGCTTCGTCGGAACCGGTCGTCAATGAGAAAAGAGTGCCACATCCGAAAACAATCGCGAAAAAAAATGCAGTACTTTCTTCCACAGAAGAAAACACGCCTTCCTTGCCACCCAATTTGCTTGTTTTGAGTGTGATGGCAAGACGTGATACCCGTTTTGAATCGTATGATTTATTGCAGGCGATTTCAGCGGCTGGGCTGCAATTTGGTGAAATGAATATTTTTCATTATTACCAGGCAACGGCTGTCGGCAAGATTGCTCTCTTCAGTCTGGCTTCTGCCAATAAGCCGGGTGATTTTGACTTGAATAATATCGCAGAATTTTCCTGTTCGGGTTTGATGTTATTTATGGATATTGCGCAGGCACCCGATCCACAATCCGCCTTTAAATTGATGCTGGATACAGCGGAACGGCTCGCAGATGATCTGGATGCGGTATTATGTGCCGATCCCCTGACGCCATGGGGTGAAAAATTATCCTGGCAGTATCATCAAAAAATCATGCATTTTAAAACTGCGTCCCGACATGACAACAAAACGCCCGTCTGATCATGAAGATGAAATAAATCGATTGCGCAGGCAACTGGAAGAACATAATTATTATTATTATGTGCTCGATGACCCACGGGTGTCTGATGCCGTTTACGATCAACTTTTTCAGCAGCTGAAAAAACTGGAAGCGGATCACCCGGAATGCATTACGACGGATTCGCCCACACAGCGTGTGGGTGCGAAACCGTTGCGTGAATTTGCAGAAGTTCAACATGTGGTTCCGATGTTATCGCTCGAGAATGCTTTTACCGATGAAGATATTCTGGCGTTTGATCGGCGCATTCATGAGCGACTTCATGTTTCTGATCCCATTGAATATACCTGTGAACCGAAGCTGGATGGTTTGGCTGTGACACTGCTTTATGAAAAAGGCGTGTTTCATCGCGCTGCCACGCGCGGTGATGGATCAACCGGCGAGGATATCACGGAAAATGTGCGTACCATTTCATCTGTGCCATTGCGTTTGCGCGGTGATGATTATCCGGATCGCCTTGAAGTTCGGGGTGAAGTCTATATCCCTAAAAAAGGTTTCCTGGAATTAAATGCACGTGCTGAAAAAAACGGTGAAAAAATATTTGTGAATCCACGGAATGCGGCAGCAGGCAGTTTGCGTCAACTGGATCCACGGATTACAGCATCGCGCCCGCTTCAGATTTTTTGTTATGGAATGGGTTTTATTGAAAAAAATCATTTACCAGTCTCCCAGGAACAGCTTCTCACCTGGTTGAAAAAATGGGGATTGCGTGTCAATCCTGAAACCCGAACCGTCAACAATATTGATGAATGTCTGGCTTATTATTTATATCTTTCAGAAAAGCGCAGCAAACTGCCTTATGAAATTGACGGGATTGTGTATAAGGTCAATTCAGTCAAACAACAACAGGCACTCGGTTTTGTGTCACGTGCGCCACGTTTTGCGATTGCACATAAATTTCCGGCAGAGGAAGTGTTGACAACGCTTGAAGCGGTAGAATTTCAGGTGGGGCGAACGGGTGCTATTACACCGGTTGCGCGGTTGCATCCGGTTTTTGTCGGTGGTGTGACGGTGAGTAATGCGACCTTGCACAATATGGATGAAGTGAAGCGCAAGGATGTTCATGTGGGTGATACGGTGATTGTTCGTCGTGCGGGGGATGTGATTCCTGAAATTGTCGGCGTGATTCGAGAAAAACGTCCCCGTGATGCAAAAATCATTTCTCTTCCAACGGATTGTCCCGTGTGTCATTCGCATATTGAGCAGGTGGAAGGTGAAGCCGTCGCGCGTTGCAGCGGGGGCCTTTTTTGTCCTGCACAACAGAAAGAAGCGATTAAACATTTTGCGTCACGTCGCGCGATGGATATTGAAGGTCTGGGTGATAAGCTCGTCGATCAACTGGTCGAAAATCAATTGATTGCAACGATTGCTGATATTTATTTTTTGACGTTTGAACAATTATCAAATCTTGAACGGATGGCGGAAAAGTCTGCGCAAAATTGTCTGGATGCTATTTCAAAAAGTAAAAAAACGACATTGGCGCGATTTTTGTATGCGCTTGGTATTCGGGAAGTGGGGGAGGCGACAGCAAAACAATTGGCGCGGCATTATGGGGATTTGTCGAAGATGATGGTTGCAACAGAAGAAGACTTGCAAAACATTCCGGATATTGGCCCTGTGGTGGCAAAGCATATTGTGTCTTTTTTTTCAGAAAAACATAATTGTGACGTCATTGAAAAATTGTTGCAGGCAGGCATTCAGTGGGAAACGATGAAAGTGACGCATGATTTGCCATTTGCTGGCAAGACATTTGTTTTGACCGGTACTCTTCAAACGATGACGCGTGATGAAGCCAAAGAAAAACTGGAGCAGCTGGGTGCGAAAGTCGCTGGCAGTGTGTCGATTAAAACGCATTATGTCGTAGCCGGTGCTGAAGCCGGCTCCAAACTGGCGAAGGCGGAAATGCTGGGTGTGAAGGTTTTGACGGAAGAAGCGTTTTTGGAATTATTAGGGACGTCACATTGAACTTCATCGAAGCATCGATTTTTCTTATTTTTCTGGCCGTCCTGTCAGTGCCGGTGGCTGCCCGATTCCGCATGCCACTTGAAATTTTTCTTTTTGCAGGCAGTGGCATCATCAGTTTTTTATCCGGCATGACGACTTTCAAGATTAACCCGACGGTTATTTTTGAATTATTCTTGCCACCCGTTTTATTTTCAGCGGCCTATTTTACCTCTTTTCGGGATTTTAAATTTAATTTACGACCGATTTTGCAATTGGCTTTTGGTCTGGTGCTTTTTACAGCGCTTCTGGTCGCTGTGATTGCCAAACTGATTTTACCGGGATTAAGCTGGCCAGAAGCTTTTTTGCTCGGCGCTATTTTATCACCGACCGATGCATCGGCTGCCACGTCCATTATTAAAAAATTTAATGTGCCGCGCCGGTTTATTGTGTTGCTCGAGGGAGAAAGTCTGATTAATGATGCAACCGCGCTGATATTATATCGATTCAGTCTGGGTGCGATTTTATATGGTTCCTTTTCACTTCCAACCGCCATGGGTGAATTTTTTTTAATGTCACTGGGTGGCATCGTTGTTGGATTGGGTGTTGCCATGGCAGCTATTTTTATTGTGAAAAAAATAAAGGATACGCATGCCGAAACCGCATTAACATTTATTACGGCTTTTTTATCCTATATCATTGCGCATCATTTGCATTGTTCTGGCGTGATTTCAACGGTTGTGGCAGGTATTTATTTCGGGATTCGCTTTCCGGAAATTTCCACTTCCCGAACGCGAATACATACCAAAGCCAGCTGGGATACACTGTTATTTATTATTAATGGTTTTATTTTTACGCTGATTGGATTTGAATTGCCGTCCATTATGGACAATCTCAAAATGTATTCCCTGTCGGAATTGATTTATTATGGCGTCATTATCAGTTTAACCGTGATTCTTGCAAGACTCATCTGGATTTATCCTTCCGCCTGGGTGCCACGAGCACTTTTTCCATCGATTAAACGTAAGGATCCCATGCCGGGAGGCAAATTTCTTTTCTCGCTCGGCTGGATCGGGATGCGCGGTATTGTGTCGCTTGCGGCGGCACTTGCTATTCCATTACACAATGGATCCTCTGCTTTTTCAGAGCATATTGAGTTAATTATTTTTATTGTTTATTTTTCAGTGGCGATCACACTCATTATTCCGGCCGTTACACTGCCATTTTTAATTCGGATGATGGGGTTGTCTGATTCGTCTGAAGTGAATAAAAAAATGCAACAAAATGCAAAGGCACGAATTAAAATACTGGATGGCGTGAAAGAGGCAATCCGTGAGCTGGTGAAAAATGAAAAAATACCGGAAGAAATTGTTCAGGCATTTATCCATCAGCTGGATCGAAAACGAAAAGTCATTGCAACCCAGATGAATCTGTTACCTTATTCGTTGCTTCAGGAAGATTATGTGGCCTATAAAAAACTGGTTCGTATCAGCATTGAAACAGAGCGAACTATTTTAATTGCATTACGCAAATCCGGTGAAATCCATGATGAAATTTTCTGGAACCTGATTGCGGAACTTGATATTGAAGAAGTGCGGTCGAATACGTTGCGGGTGTGAAAATCAGAGAGTTCTGGATCCCGCGGACAAGCCGGCGTTGTTGCATAAACCAGGCTTCAACCGGAGTGTCATCAACCATGCTGAATTATGGTTATTAGAAGCCTCAATCGGAGCGTCATCCTGAGGCATCTTCTCGCCGAAGGATCCGCTGCTATCCACAAGCTCTCGCAAAAAAGTCTTTAGAAAAAGCAGATGATCCTTCGGCGAGAAGATGCCTCAGGATGACGCTCCGGTTGAAGCCTGATTTATGCAACAACGCCAGACAAGCCGCGGGACGACGTAGTGATGTTAGGAACGACGCAGTGAGGTTAGTTGATACTGTCGTTTCTGATGCTTTGCGTCGGCGTTGATCTCAGTTCAAGTGCTTGTTCTGCATACTGGCGGTGTCTATTCGATTTTGCACCGGATGTCCACAGGAGGTGTCCTCCTCTGAGCGCTGCCGCCACTCCATAAACGAATGTAGCTGTGAGACCACCCAGCGTGAATGCGGTTGTGGCAGAGATTGTTGTGACCGCTGCCGATGTTGCGGCAGTGCCAGCACCTGTTGCCATGCCCGCAAAGAGAGGAACGCCTCGCATTTCTCCGCCATTGTTCGCACGTCTGGCTATACCTGTGACGCATTCAGTCACCGCATAGAGGGTGGCTAATATGACCATGGTTGAAGTGAGTTTGGCTGCAATACCAAGGACAGTCGCTCCCACCGCTAATGTTATTCCCGCATAAGGTGCAAGCACAATACCGAGCGTGATTGTGGCTGCCACACCCAACACCATCAGCGCTATACCACTTGCCACACGAAACTTGCTGAAATGCGAGGTTTCCCGGGCTAATTTTTTGCCGAGGTTTCTATTCATGGTGACCAGATTTTCGTGGTCTTCTGTTCTCATCTCATAAGCGCCAGTTCGCGGTAGAAAATGCTCGGCCTGAAAAACCAGCGTAAAGGTCAGGGCTGTCATTTTGTCCAGATCATTCTCCGCAATAAAATTGTGGAGTTTGTTTGTCATGTATTCGATGCAGTTATTCGGATTGAGCTTTGCATGCAGATTATTTGCATAGTGAGATAACCAGGTGATTAAATCTTCATATTGTTTAATCGTTTCTGGATTGCAACGGGGATGGGGGCGGAGTGCGTCGTATTTATGGCTTAAGAGACGGATTTCGTTATTCAGAAGAACAAGCATTTTTTTCAGCGCGATGACTTTCTCTTCCTGAGTGTGTAGCGTGTTCAGATGGTTAATAATATCTGTTTCTGTTGTTCTCTCATCAGGCGCTACGCAGTTTTTCAAAGTGTTATACAAATCGATACATTCACGCATTTCTATATATTCATTCATTCGTGGTCTGGCCATGATGTTATTCCCCTGGATGAGTTTGTTTTCTACAAGTCATCAGGTTATTGGTTTTATCTTAAGGGAATATTAAGGAACTGTGTAGAAATATTACAGATTTGTCATAAAGCCTGAAAGAACCTGTTTACCCGATCACTATCTGTTGCTTGATCCAGGTCGATTGATCGGCGGTAGCCACAATTGAACGCGCAATGTCTTTTCCGCCATAAACAATGGCAGAATGTTGACCACTTCGTGACTGGTTCTGGATACTTTTGCTGATGGCGTTGCCGAGATCACTGGATGTTGCTGCATTTACATTAAGACTGATACTTAATGCCAATAAGCTCAGAGTTATTTTCCTCATTGATACGCTCCCTTAAACGTCAGGCATTGAACATCAGGCACATTATACTAAAAATGGTCAAAATGCCAAGTTATTTTTCATCCGCCTCCGTCTCCAATAAAACCGGGCTTGCAGCCGCATTTTCAAGCTCCACCTTTTCAATCTGCCCAAACCGCTGCGTAATTTTTTTGGCTGACGTATGGACCTCATTGACATCGGTATGCGCCTGCTCAATGTGCCTCGCGAGATTATCCATGCGTTTTTGGAAACGCTCAAAGTCTGTTGCGAGCAAATGCAAATGTTTCTGGATAATATGAAGCTGCTGGCGTGTCGCCGCATCTTTTAACACAGCGCGTGCCGTCGTTAAAATAGCCATCATGGTGGTGGGGGAGACAATCCATACCCGCGCACGGTGGGCGGTTTCAACGAGATCAAAATGGTGTGCGTGGATTTCTGCAAAAATCGCTTCCGCCGGAATAAAAAGAATCGCACCATCCGACGTTTCGCCCGGAATAATATATTTTTCGGCAATATCCTGAATATGTTTTCGAATATCTATTTTAAATTGCTGCTCGGCATTCTTTTTTTCGGATTCTGAAATGCTCGAATCAATTAAAATTTTAAAATTTTCCAGCGGAAATTTGGCGTCAATCGCAATATTGCCTGTCGGTTCCGGCAGAAATAACATACAGTCTGCACGCTTTCCATTGCTTAACGTATGCTGCAATGAAAAATGTTGCTCAGGCATGACATTTCGAATCAGCGCGGAGAGTTGAACTTCGCCAAAGGCACCACGCGATCGCTTGTCGGTTAAAATGGCTTGCAGGCTATCCACACTGCTCGATAATTCAGTAATTTTCTTTTGTGCAGCATCAATCAACACCAGTCGTTTGATGACATTGTTAAACGTTTCATTGGTTTTTTCAAAACCATCGGACAGGCGTTTTTCAACCTGCTGGTTGATTTCCTTTAAATGCAAATCTGTCCTTTGTGTCAATTGATCCACCCGTTTGCCCACATCATTGGAATAATCTGTCAGGGCTTCTTTCACTTGCAAACGTGTTTCCTGAAATCCCTGATGTAACGTATCCTGCAATATTTTTAATGTTTGCAAATCCTGTGCTCTTGCCTGCTGGCGAAGCAATAATACAATCACCAGCATGACAAGAATGGCAATGATCGAAACAAATAATAAGGGCATAGGTATGACTTCCTTTTAAATCACATAATCAGATAGCGGATGAATGGTTTTAATCACGCCCTTTTTTTGCATGAATGCGATAAAAGTTCGCCATTCTGCAGAATTTATTTTATCGGGTTTTTTGGCAAAATAAGGAAGCGTTGCAAAAAAGGCACGCCGGTTCAGTGTGTCATTTAGCTCAGGATGCGATTTGATTATGAGTTGCCAGCTTTCTTCGGGATGTTTCTGACAATAATCCATCCCTTTTTTAAGAGCAGTCATGAAGGGTTGAAAACGAGGATCGTGACGATTATTTTTATTCACCACAAAAATCAGTTCGCTATAGGTTGGAACGCCATTTTGTTCCGGCAGAAAAATCCGTGCCGGGTGTCCTGCCAGGTCCATCTGAATAATTTCATATGTTCGGATCATCCCGCTGACCGCATCTATTTTTTTGGATAACAGTGCTTCTGTCAAATCGTAATGGAGATTGATGGCATGAAAATCGTCTGCATGAATGCCATTTTTTTCCAGCATGGTTTTTAGAACAATGTCAGTCACGCTACCCGTGCTGTAACCAATTTCTTTGCCTTTCAAATCACGAATCGAGTGGAGAGGACTTTCTTGCAGCACAGTCAGGCATGCGAGTGGTTTATCAATAAGGGTCGCAAGCTGCACGAGTGGTAAACCCTGATCCACCTGTTCGATAAAATCCGGCTCATACGTAATGGCTATATCGGCTTTTTGGGCAGCCACCAGTTTGGGTGGGTCAGCCGGGTCGGCCGGACCAATTAATTTAACATCCAGTCCCGCTTCTTCAAAAAATCCTTTTTCCTTTGCAACCAATAACGGAGCGTGGTCAGGGTTCGCAAACCAGTCGAGCAGCACGGTCAATTTTTCTGTCGCGTCAGCTTTAAAACTTGTGAACAGCATTGTTGTTACGAGTAAAATAAAAAATTTCTTCATGAGGGTTCCTGTGTTTTTTGCCATGGCACCAGCCAGTTTAAACTCTTATCCATTAAAAAATACAGTGTCAGCGAGAAAATCATGAGCACGAATAAAGCCGCAAACATCAAATCAATTTGCATTCTCGCATTCGCATTTAACATTAAAAAACCGAGTCCCTGACTCGCACCGACCCACTCGCCAATGACAGCGCCAATCGGTGCGGCAACGGTTGCAATGCGAAGACCGGATGCAAGTTTTGGCAGGGCAGCCGGTATCCGAATATACCAGAAAAATCGCCATCGTTTGGCATTCATGGTTTTGCCAAGTTCCTGCCATCCCAAAGGTGTTTCTTTCAGCCCATCGAAAAAACTGCTCGCAACGGGAAAAAAGATCATGAGGATAGCGGTTGCAATTTTCGATGTCATCCCGTAGCCAAACCAGATCACAAGGAGCGGTGCGACGGCGAAGGTTGGAATCGCCTGACTGACGACAAGCAGTGGTAATACCCATACACTGATAGATCGACACGATGCCATGATGAGTGCTGCGATGGCGCCCAGTAATGTGCCAAACATTAATCCGAGTCCTGTTTCTATCAGGGTGATTTTTGTTTCGTTCAGAATTAATCTGAAGTGATCATGCAAGGTGGATAATACACGCCATGGCGTGGGTAAAATATAGGATGGCAAATCAAACAGGTAGATCGCCGTTTGCCAGAGTGCGATGAAACCGGCCAAAAGACAGAATACTCGAAAAAATAATTTCATGCCATTACTCCGGAGGCTTGCGTTAAGGCATTAAATAAAATCGCCTGATGATGAATCACTTCTGCATTGTCCATCTCACGCGGTGTCTCGCTTTTGAGTGATGTCACGTGTGTTGGCATGGCCGGTTTTCCAGACAGAATAATGATCTCATGTGCAAGCCGCAACGCTTCGTGAGGATCGTGCGTGACATGCAAGACAGTATGATGTTTGAGTAATTCGGCAGCGAGCGTTTGTAATTGAAATCGTGTGAGGGTATCTAGCGCTGAAAATGGTTCATCCATCAGTACGACAGATTTTTCTTCAAGGAGCGTGCGAATCAGTGCGACACGTTGTCGCATGCCGCCGGATAATTGATACGGAAATTTTTTTTGAGCGCCATCGAGCCCGGTCAGTAAAAATAATTTTTTTGTTTGCGAGAGAATATTTTTTGATATCGAACCACGCAAACGATGACCCATCAATGCATTATCCATTGCTGTGAGCCAGGGTTGTAATAAATCCGTTTGAGGGAGGTAAGCGATTTGTTGATGGAGTGGTTCACTCTTGTCGGATAAAATCGTGCCGCGAAAAATTTCACCGGATACGTTGGCTGGAATCAATCCGGCGATCAGTTTGAGCAGAGTACTTTTGCCAATACCACTGGTTCCCAGCAAACACGTCCATTTGCCAGGCGAGATGTGGAGATTGAATTGATCGAATACGATTTCATCCCGGTAGGACAGATGAATGTTTTTTAAAAAAATGGCCGGGGTAACAGGCTGCATAAGCAGGGTGCCTCTTTATTTATTTTTATCGTAACCGCAACACATCATTGATCATCGTTTGAAAAATTAGTAAAAACAAAAGGATAAATCCAATCCGATAACAGAGTCCTATGATTTTTGGTGAGATGGGGCGCCTCATGATCGCTTCAATGGCCTGAAAAAGCAAGTGACCGCCATCGAGACCCGGGATGGGAAGCACATTAATCATACCAATGGAAATGCTTAAAAAAGCCAGAAAACTTAAAAAAGGCGTGATGCCATTATTCAGGGCAATGCCTGCGGTTTGAAAAATGGAAATCGGGCCGCCAAGACTTTGCAGCGAGACTTTTCCCGTAAACAATTTGCCGATGATAATGAGATTTAAGAGGGTAAAATTATTTACATTCTGCCACGCATGTGAGAGTGCTTCGATCGGCCCGTACTGATTTTTTCGTAAAAGCGCATCCGGCCATTTTAATTTCAGGGGAGGCAGCACGGTTGGTTCATACGGTTCTATACCGAGACTGTCCAGCGGATCCGGTTTGAGATGATCCATTTGCCAATCAGTCAGATCGAGTGAATACGTTTTCGTCGTGGGTTTATTGAGTGGTTTCACTTCCATTGTTAAAAGGCCAGTATCACCGGTGCGGGATAACAGGCGAATCATGACACCCATCCAGCTGGTGACAGGAGTGTTATCCACTTTCATGATTTCAACGTTGGATGGAAGACCGGCTCGCGCTGCAATGGAGTGCGGAATAATGTTGCCGGTGACAGGTCTGACACTCGTGAATCCTGTCATAAAAAGGATCCAGTACAGAATAAACGCCAGAATAAAGTTTGACAGGGGGCCTGCGATGACAACCAGACATTTTTTATAAAAAGGTTGGTGATTGAAAGCGAGGTGTTGTTCGTTTTCAGCAACCTCGCCTTCCTGTATATCAAGCATTTTGACATAACCGCCGAGAGGAATGGCGGCAATCACATATTCCGTGCCGGTTTTGTCTGAACGTTTCCAGAGTGCTTTTCCAAAACCGATCGAGAAGCGCAAGACTTTAATGCCGAGTAAGCGTGCCATCAGAAAATGGCCGAATTCATGGATACCAATGATCAGCAGTAAAGTGACAAGAATGCCAATGAGCGATATCAGCACGTATTACACGTCCTCAAGCGTTTGCTTTGACCCAAGGCCCGCTGCCTTCAACTGACTGGTAATGTGTTTCACCGTTGCCGCATCACGCAGTGGCCCAATTTGCACATGATACAATCGTCTGGATCGGGCAAGTTGCGTCACTTTCACGGGCGATGAAATCATTTTGCCGACACGTGTTTTCATGTTTTCAGCCAGAATTTTATTTTTAAATGCACCGACTTGCAAATACACGGATCTGGCAGGATGCGCTGTGATGTTTCGCGATGTGTTTTTTGCATAATGCAACGTATTCACATCGTCTGATTGACGGGGTACGGTGATGTGATTACGCGCGATGTAAAAATGTTCGGCGTGGATGGATCGATCAAATGTGTTTTTGTCGTAACGTGTCGGATCGATTGCCTTGACGTCAACATAGGCTGTTCCGTGTCCGAGCATCCCCAGTTTTTTGGCAGCGACATACGAAAGATCAATTAAACGGTTGGATTCAAACGGTCCGCGATCATTCACTTTAACAATAATTTTTTTGCCATTATGCAAATTGGTGACTTGCACATACGTGGGTAAGGGCAGTGTCTTGTGTGCAGCGGTCATGGCAAGCATGTTGTAACGTTCGCCGCTTGAGGTGCGTTGTGCATGAAATTTGGTGCCATACCAGGAAGCAACGCCCTGTTCTTCATAATTTTTACTGGAAGCCATCACGTGATATTTTTTTCCAAAGACCCGGTAGGAAGCCAGGTTGCCATATTTGCTTGGCGGTTCCTTTTTGGGCGTGGCGTTTGGAATTTTTGAGACATCGACATCGAAAGGCGGCGGTCCATCTTTTCTGACCGTGGAGCACGCATTCAGTAATAATACTATTCCAATCAGTAAAACACGAAAAAAAGTGCCTGGTTTCATATTATGCATTATCGGATTTTCCTTTTAGCCGGGAAATTTGATAGCTCAATTGATACACTGCCATGGCATACAGATCACTCGGATTGTAGCGTTTGATGACATCAAAGTTGGGGTAACCCAGCCAGTATTCTGACCCATAACGGCCCTGTAACTCAATCAATTTTGTTTTTTTGCCGGAGGCTGCAAAGGTATCGGGATGGCGGTTATGCGTCAAAAAGCCAAAGGGTTGTGTTGAAATAGACGTTTCTTTGGCCACCGGTTCGCCCGTTTGCCAGCCGTGTTGATGGTAATAATTGGCAATACTGCCAATGACATCCACTTCATTGTGCGAGAGATCAATTTTGCCATGACCTGAAAAATTCACAGCATAATAACGGTAACTGCTTGGCATGAATTGCGGTTGCCCGATCGCACCGGCATACGATCCCATGACTTTTAACGGGTTCAGATGGTGTTCACGCACCAATAATAAAAATTGTTCCAGTTCATTCCTGAAAAAAGGTGCGCGCGGCGAGTCACTGAATGCAATACTGGACAGTGCATCGATCACACGATGCTCTCCGGTTTCCTGTCCATACTTTGTTTCAACGCCAATGGTGGCCACAATGATGCTGGCCGGCACACCGTATGTTTTTTCAGCGCGCGTTAATGCAGTCTGATATTTATTCCAGAAGACGGCACCTTCTCGAATTCGCCATTCGGTGACGAATAATTTTTGATACGCATACCACGGTTTTTTTTCAAGCGGTGCTTTGACGCTTTGAATAACGACCGGTCGCACCGTGACGTGATTAAAGAGTCTGACGAGTTCCGATTTGGCGAAATGGTGTTTCACTGTCATCTGATTGATGAAATGATTCACATCGGGTCTTTCTGCAAATCCTGCAAAAGCTATACCCGGTAAAAAAATAATCAGTAAAAAGAAAATTCGTCGCATTGTTTTTCCTGTTTTCATGTCGTTAATAATTTTCGGTGTGTCTGGATGGACATCAGAATACCGAAAGTGGCCATGAGTGTCATCATTGATGAACCGCCATAACTGATTAAAGGTAACGGCAAACCTGCAACAGGCAATATCCCGGTGACCATGCCCATGTTAACAAAAAATGAAACAAAAAAGGTCAGTGTTAAACTGCCTGCCAGTAATCGATTAAACGTATCCTGCGCATGCATGGTGATATATAAACCACGCCCGATGATCCCCATAAAAATAAAAATAAGAATCAGATTGCCCATCAAACCAAATTCTTCACCACACACCGCAAAAATAAAATCAGTCGCATGTTCCGGTAAAAAATGCAGATGGGATTGCGTGCCGTTCAACCAGCCTTTACCAAATAATCCACCGGATCCAATGGCAATTTTGGATTGAATGATGTGATACCCCGCACCGAGTGGATCGCGTTCCGGGTTCAGAAAAGTCAGCACGCGCTGGCGTTGATAATCACGCAGCACATACCAGACGAGTGGCGCGCTTAAAGCACCCAGAGCGATCAATGCACCGATCAGCCACCCGCTTAAACCGGCGAGCAGCAACACACTGCCGCCGGCGATGATCAGGAGCAGGGCGGTACTCAGATCCGGTTGTTTCGCCGTCAAAAGAACCGGAATAAAAATAATGATGATGGAAAAAAAAATGGTGGACGCTGTCAGCGGCAAATGGATGCGGTGATAATGCCAGGCGAGAAACATCGGCAGTGCGAGCTTCATCATTTCAGACGGTTGAAAATGCATAATGCCGAGATTCAGCCAGCGCTCGGCTCCCTTGCCGATATGGCCGGTGACCAACACGGTAATGAGGAGCAGGATGCCCAGAAGATACAGCCACAATGCCCAGCGCTGCCAGGTAGTGGGACGAACCTGTGCGAACACAAACATCACGACAAGACCGAGACCAATGTGCAACATCTGTTGTTCAACCAGCGGCATGTTTTGACTGCTGGCACTGTATAAAATAATCAGGCCCGCTGCGATTAATAATAAAATGCCCGTCAATAAGGGCACATCGATGTGGATATACTGCCAGACAGAATGATAGCCCGACCCACCGCTGTCGGGTTTGGTCAGGCGATTTTTAATGGCATTAGTGAATGACATGGGCGGCAGGTTCTCCTTGTGGTATGCCGGCCTGCGGTTCCCTTTTCAAAACAAGCGGCGGGCCCAGCAGATAATAATCGAGAATCTGGCGAGCAATTTGCGGTGCGACCAGATCATTTTCAACAATCACGGCAATGGCAATTTTGGGCTTGTCGATGGGCGCGAAGGCAATAAACAGCGAATTATCGCGTAATTTTTCAGGCAGCTTGCTCTGGTCTTCATGATCGACATTGGAATTGTAATTTTTGATGGAATGATTTTGCGCCGTGCCTGTTTTTGCTGCCACAGAATAGGGTGCTTTCCCGAAATGATACCCTGTGCCGCCGGGTGCGGTGATGACGCCATCCATGGCATTAATGACAATGTTCCAGTTTGCGGGATTATGGAGTTTGATCGGTTCAGGTTCCGCGGGGGATGCCATTTCAAGTGATTGGCCCGGGAGTTGTTCAGCCAGTAAAAAATGCGGGGTAAAACGTTTGCCGTGATTGGCGATGATCGCAACACCGGTTGCAAGCTGCAACGCTGTCACTTGCATGAAGCCCTGACCGATACCGGAATTGAGCGTATCGCCTTCATACCAGGCCACCCCTTTCACTTTACGTTTCCAGGCCGGCGAGGAGACGACGCCTGGCAATTCTTCATCCATATCCACACCGGTCAATTGTCCAAAACCAAACTGTTCCAGAATGGTGTCAAGACGCTGGATACCGAGCCTGTGTGCGAGATCAAAAAAATACGTATCGCACGAACTGATGATGGCCTTGAACAAATTCACCGTGCCATGTCCGCCGCGTTTATGATCATGGAAGATACGACTGCTGGTAGGTAATTTATACCAGCCCGGATCGAAAATGGCATAATCCGGCGTGGTCACACCCATATCGAGACCGCCTATAGCGATAAAGGGTTTAATCGTCGAGCCATACGGATAAAGCCCGCGCAACGCACGATTATACAATGGCCGATCGGGTGATCCCTGTAACGCCTGAAAATCCTTGTTATTAATGCCCGCGACAAACAGATTGGGATCATACGATGGCTGACTGACCATCGCGAGTATCTGACCGGTCGACGGTTGAATCACAACCACCGCACCGCGATGACCCGCGAGTGCTTTCTCCACTTCTGTCTGTAATTGACTATCAATCGTCAGATACAAATTTTTACCCGGGAGCGGTTTAATCTGGTTTAACACCCGTAACGTCTGGCCGCTCGCATCATTTTCAGCCTGTTCATAACCCACCGTGCCATGCAATTCATCTTCGTAATATTTTTCGATGCCGAGTTTCCCGATGTAGTTGCTCGCACTGTAATTGGTCGCATCAATTTCTTTCAATTCATCCAGATTGATGCGTGCGACATAGCCTAAAACATGACTCAAACTGTTGACGAACGGATAATGACGAATGAGATGTGCATTGATTTTAACACCCGGCAGGCGATACTGGTTTTCTGACACGCGCGCGACTTCTTCTTCGGAGAGACGCAGTTTCAGTGTGACCTCATCAAAACGTCTGTGCTGTTTTAATTCCCGATGAAATTGCGCAATATCATCATCGGTGAGTGGCACGATGCGCGCGATATCGGCGAGTGTTTTCGGCATATTGGTCACTTTATTCGGAATGATATCCAGACTGTACACGGGAATATTTTCGGCGAGCAGGACGCCGTTACGGTCATAAATCAATCCGCGTGTCGGTTCAAGCGGCACGAGATCCAGCCAGTTTTTTTGGGAAAGGGTTGTGAAATGATTGTGGTTCATGAGTTGCAACCAGACAAGGCGCGCAATGAGCAGCATGACCAGAATGATCATGATAACGAGTGCGGCAAAACAGCGCTGATTAATCAGTTGTATTTCCTGCTGGTGATCCTTGATGGCAACCCGTTTTCGCATGCTGATTCCAACTTATTCCAGAACTTTTTTTGACTATCGGCTGAATTCTACCGTGATTGGGATTCCCTACGCAAAGCCATATTCGGCATTCAGCATGATCGGGATGGTGATGCCTGCATTATTTTTGCAGAACGAACCATTCGAGTAATGCAACGCGCTCAGGCTGATCGACAGGTTGTGTCTGGATCCAAACGTTGCCCCGATACCCAGCTGGTCCTGAAAAGCAAAATGCATGCCCAGATTCTGGTGATCAATCCGTGTGCGAGTCATCCAGGCGAGACCCACACTGGCATTTAAAAAAGGGGAAAATGCATGGTTTTGCATAAAATAAAGCCTGAAAACAGGCGAAACAGAATAAATGCTCAGGCTCTGGTTTGGCGTATTGTTTGAAACCCACCAATGGCCGAATGATGCGTCAAAATAAAGATGGGCACGTGTCCAGATGAGTGATTCCGGCTGGTACCAGACCGCCGCGCGCCAGCCATGTAAATATTCCGGGTCTTTGGTCACAAGGGGTGCTGAAATCGAAACCCCGGCATGCGGCCAGGTGGAAGCTGATAGAGGGGTTGTGACACACAGTAAACTTGCCATTATCCATGAATATTTCAGCACAGTGTTTTCCTTAACACGAATCGGGGGAATAGTAGCATGAATCTTATGGGTTTTTTAAGTCATATCCAGCAGCAAAAAAGAGGCCATATTGATAGAAATCGAATACATTTTATGCTAAAATACCGTAACTGAATGAAATACCAAATAAAAACAGATACGAGGAGCATTCATGGCAGGTACATACAAAACGCCAGGCTATGTGCAAAATTCAAATCAGCTGAAAGCGGGCGATATTATCGTTTTTCATGAAGCGCCTCATTATGTTTCAAATATCATCAGTTTTTTCAGTCGATTCACATCAGCTAAACACGGTCATCATGATTCAACGCACACGTCTATTTATATGGATGAAACGAATGGCAAACCAAATATTGCTCATATCATTGGCGGAAAGGGTCTTGTTATCGAACCGTTAGAAAATTATTGCGATTCGACACGTGCGTTTATGTCATTCAGACCGAAAAATGAGCTGATGGCAAATGATATTGTTCGTGTTGTCGATAAGGTGAAGCATGAAACCTTCACTTATAGCGAAACACAAGCCGCTCGTTCCATTTTTTCCGGAGTGGATGATGGGGATAAAATAAGAAAAACTGGCGTGATCGCAAAGAATACTTTCTGCTCCCGGTTTGTTGCGGATGTGATAGGTTATGCTGCAAGGTCTTTAAGAAAGCGAAACATTGGTGTGAGTGATGATACTCCGCAACTCATGCCAATACATGTGTCACCCAAGACACTGGAAAGTTATTTGTATAACTCGCCGCATTATGATTTGCATGTTTATCCGGGATCTGATGACCCGTATCGTGAGATGAGAAGGGTAATCAGAAATGAATTGGATGCCATGTTGGCGAGAGGAAATGGAAACGCGGTTGCGAGAGAAAAATATAATACATGTGCCACGCGTTTTAATGAAATCTACGATCGGTTCAACACTGAAGAAAAATCGAATTTAAATCAGTTTGAAAAAGCGCATTATCTTTTTAGCGAAATGATGCCGCTTCTGCAAGTAAGATCGGGTTTGTTTGCGGCGACATCGGCTAAAAATATTTTATCGGCAGCGAGAAACATGCGGTTGTTTGGTCGGGATGTGAAACAGGTAGCGCCGCCTGTCATTGCGAGCGAAGCGAAGCAATCCAGAAAGAGCATTTAATTATTTCGAATAAGATCAACCAGCAACTCAACATGCCTTTTACAATCATTCAACGCAGGAATGTAACGAAAATTTTTCCCGCCCGCCTTAAAAAATTGTTCCTTCCCGCGTATCGCAATTTCTTCCAGCGTCTCAAGACAATCGACCGCAAATCCAGGACACATCACTGATATATCTGTGATGCCTTTTTTAGGCAGCGCGTGAAATGTTTTATCTGTATAAGGCTGCAACCATTTTGCGCGACCCAAACGCGATTGATACGTCAGTGCATAATCTTTTTCAGTGAGATTCAGTCGTTCAGCCAGCAATGATACGGTTTTCTCACATCGACTTTGATACGGATCACCTGAGGCAACATATTTTTTCGGAATACTGTGAAATGAAAAAATGAGTTTTTTTGATGGATGTTGATCGTATGCTGTCTGAATCGAGTCAGCGAGTGCCTTGATGTAAAGCGGATGATCCGCATAATCCGTGATCATTTGAATGTCTGGAATCACACGCCAGTTTTTTAAGACAGCAGAAACCGCATCAAACGTCGCAGCAGTGGTGGTGGCAGAGTATTGCGGATAAAGTGGCAATACAATTATTTTTTGAATATTTTTCTTTTTTAATTCTTCCAATGCATGAGGAATGGATGGATGGCCATAATGCATCCCCAATGCGACAGGGATATTCAGCGTATCTGCCAGTGCTTTTCGCAATTGTCTGGAATGCATCAAAAGCGGAGAACCTTCCTCTGTCCAGATTTTTTGGTAGAGTCTTGCGGATTTTGTTGAACGACATGGCAGGATAAATCCATATAAAATCGGGAGCCACAGCGCCCGTGGTATTTCAACAACACGTCGATCCGATAAAAATTGTTTTAAATAACGACGCGTCGCCGAAGGAGTCGGGCTGTCCGGCGTGCCGATGTTCGTCAATAAAACGCCAATTTTATTTTCCATCGTATTTGAAACCCAGTGCCGCCAGACGATCTTTTAAATTGGGGTGCGTTGAAAAAAGATCCGTCAAACCACCCGTGCTTTCAATCCCGGCTTGCACCGGATCAAAAATGTAGGCTTCACGCCGTACATTTTCGTGTGGTGTTTGCTGATAGTCACGCGCATACGTGTCCTTGTTTTCCTGATGATCATTATTAATTTTTAACAAGGCCGAGGCGAGCGCCTGATTATCCCGGGTGAGTTGCACACAACCCGCATCCGCCATGTATTCGCGCGTTCGGCTTAAATAAAGCAGTAACAATACATTGATGACAGGCAGAAGATACCGCAGAAAAATAATAATCATCATCAACGCATTGCCGGAACGTTCATTTTCATCTGAACTGCGTCTTGAAAAAATGGCATTGTAAAAAAAGATATCGAGTACCATCAGAATCAAATTCGCAAGCACCGAAGCCATCAGCGTCAACTTGATATCCATATGACGCACGTGACTTAATTCATGCGCCATGACAGCCTGCAACTCATCACGATTTAATTTCTGTGCGAGCCCGCGCGTAATCGCAACCATCGCCGATTTTTCGCTATAACCACTCGCAAAGGCATTCATGTAATCTGCATCAATCAGAAAAACGCGCGGCATGAAATTTAAACCGGCCGCGATTTTCATTTCTTCTACCACATTGTAGAGTTGTTGCTCGGCTGTGTTTTGTGCGGTTTCAGGCGTAATTTCGCGATACTCCGTGCCAAGTAACATCAATTGATTATGAAAAGTGAACGTGACCCAGAGTGATATCACGGCAACTGCCAGCATGATCAGGGTTACCAGAGGAAAAATTTGAAACGTGATGAGCGCCTGAAAAAGATCACCCGGTGTTGCATGCGGAAACTGGCCGGTATAGATATACAGATCGACCAGCACGCCAACGCTTGCATAAATTAAAATAAATAATCCGATCACAAAAAAAGTTTTGCGATTGTTGGTGCGAATGACCGCGCGCCAGTCCGCGGTCGTTTGAGTCAATTGATCTGTCATAATTTAACCGTGTAATTTTCCTGTTCTGCGACTTTGGCTTCACCGAGTTGCCAGTAGGGGAAATCAAAATCCAGTTTTGTTTTAAATAATCCGACAATCATCGCGGTGAAAAATGATTTTTTGTTGGCATTATAGGTTTCAATGCTGTCATTGTACGATTGTTTGGAGTAGGCGAGTTTATTTTCCGTACTGACAATTTCTTCCTGCAATTGCATGCAATTCTGATTGGCTTTCAAATCCGGGTATTGTTCAAACACAAGATTGATGCCGGATGCAATTTGTGAAATTTTATTTTCCGCCTCAATGCGTCCTGCTGCATCACCACTCGCTTTTGCCTTTTCCGCCTGACCACGAAGAGCAACGACATCTTTCAATGTAGTCTGTTCATAATCCATATATTTTTTAACGACATTGATGAGGGATTCAAATACTTTAAATCGCCGATCGAGCTGGATATCAATTTGTTTTTGATTATTGCGAATGGCTTCAATCAGTGCGATCAGCCGGTTATAGGTTAATACAATAAATCCGCCGATGACGAGCAGGACAATCAAAATAATAACACCAGTGCTCATAAGACATGACTCCCATGCAAAAAGTGGTTAAAATGGCCGCCAATTATACCTCGGGAAGTGAAGCCATGTCAGCCAATACCTTGAATTTAACGCCAGATCTCTACGCCTATTATCAGAAAATGTCGATCCGGGATTCGGATCTCCTGCGGCAACTGCGTGATCAGACTAAAAAAATGAGTATGGGGCATATGCAGATTTCGCCGGAGCAGGGGCAATTTATGGGGTTTCTGGTGGAACTCATGAATGCTCGAAAAACGCTGGATATCGGTGTTTTTACAGGCTATAGCGCGCTTTCTGTGGCACTGGCGCTGCCACCCGATGGCAAGGTCATTGCCTGTGATGTCAATGAGGAATGGACAAAAGTAGCCCGCCGATTTTGGGAGATGGCCGGAGTTTCATCCAAAATCGATTTGCGTCTGGCTCCTGCGGGTGACACCTTGCAGGCCTTGATTGATCATCATGAAGCAGGCACTTTTGATTTTGCGTTTATTGATGCGGACAAGACGAATTATCTGGATTATTACGAAAAATCACTGGTTTTGTTGCGTACCGGTGGTGTGATTGCCATTGATAATGTGTTGTGGAGTGGTGATGTAGCGGATCCTGACATTCAGGATGAGAATACGCGCATGATCCGCAAAGTGAATGAAACACTGCTGAATGATCTGCGTGTGACGATCAGTATGCTGCCGATCGGCGATGGGTTGACGCTGGCAAGAAAGCGCTGATCAGCGCATTTTTATCTCCATGCCAGCAGCCGTTTTTTTTCTGTTCGGCGGTTGTTTTGTCACCGGTTCAATCCCGCTCGGTGTGGTTGTGTTATTAAACAGTGTTTGGGGTGTTCCTGTGACTGAAAGATTATTCATATTTTTGAAGAACGTCAGTGTGAGTGCCAGTTCGGGATTTTCAACCCCGAATATTTTTAATATGTTCTGTCCAAAAGGAGACGCCTCTAAATGGGCCAGTGCTGTCTTGTCATTTGCAACCGGAAGCGTGAGGTCTTGCAAGGTGAATGCTTTTGCAAGCGCCCGGTTTCCTTCAAAAATCCGTAGTAATAATGCAGGATTATGTTTGGCAAGATTATAAAAAACGGATTTGTTGGCATCCTCTCCCGCGAAACCGGGTCTCGCCTGTTTTAAATGATCAGCTGTTATTTCTTTAATTATGTTCGGGTTGACATCCAGCAAGTGACTAAAAATAGCGTGCCCGTCGCTGTCTTCTGAAAGCC
>DATIJJ010000073.1:0-12993 GCA_035478795.1 Gammaproteobacteria bacterium
CCGCGGGATCCAGGTTAGAAGGCGCTGGATCCCGCGGACAAGCCGCGGGACGACGTGGTGGAATTCCCGCTTCCGTGGGTCCCTTCCCCCCGTTTTGTGGGGGAAGGAAAGGAAGGGGGGAACGCCAATTAGTACACCTGACAGTAAACAAAAAAAACCCCGGATTGATCACTCAACCCGGGATTTCCTCGGAGATATCGGTTTTCTATTCAGTATCGTCTGAATCTTCACCACCCATTTCATCCTGCAACGGAATATGACGATTCGCATTAACCTGCTCACGCAATTCCTTGCCAGGCTTGAAATGCACGGCATATTTCGGGCTCGTCATCAGTTTTTCGCCCGTCTTCGGATTGTGCGCCTTGCGCGGTGGACGGTAGTGCAAGCAAAAACTGCCAAACCCGCGAATCTCAATACGGCCGCCATTGCTCAGCACATCACTCATCTGCTCAATGATGCTGTTCACGGCAAGCACAATATCTTTTTCAGGGAGATGGGATAATTTTTTACTGATCTCGGCAATTAACTGTGATTTGATTAGCATGTTTTTCAGCAGTAATGCTGCCTCCGTGTCGGGTTGGTTTTCAACATCTGCTATAACAATCAATATATTATATTTATACCACAAAATCCAGAGGTGTGTTGGAAGCCCTCTGGATGATTGTATTTTAGCCGCTAACAGGCGGTAAGTTGTTCATTAATTGTCCTGTTTTCGCCCTTTGAAGGGTTTGTTTTTACCGGTTCCCGTAAAACGCTTCTTTTTATCGGATTCTTTTCGGGGTTTCCAGGTGATTTTGCTGTCTGTTTCGTTTTTAGGCCGGGGGGAAGCAAAACCGCTTCGATCACTGCGAAATTCTTTTTTCGGTGTACGTGGAGCAAATTCCTTACGATCGCCGCCAAATTCTTTCCTGGGTGTGCGTGGAGCAAATTCCTTACGATCGCCACCAAACTCTTTCCTGGGTGTACGTGGAGCAAATTCCTTACGATCGTCACCCAATTCTTTCCTGGGTTTACGCGGAGCAAAGCCATCACGGTCACCACCCAATTCTTTCCTGGGTTTACGTGGAGCAAAACCCTCGCGATCGCCACCAAATTCTTTTTTCGGTTTACGCGAAGCAAAACTTCCACGATCACTGCCAAATTCTTTTCTATCTTTTCGTTTGGCGAAACCTTCACGAGCAAATTCTTTTTTCCCGCGTGAGGATTTATCGCCAAATTTTTTCTTGTGCCCCGATTTTTTATCGGAAAGATGAGCAGATGACAATTGTTTTTTCGGTTCCATCCCAGGCACAACAACACGTTCCAACCCTTGTCGCAACAGGCGTTCGATGCGCTGAATGTGTCGTCCATCGGATGGAAGGGCGAGGGAGATGGCAATCCCTTCTTTTCCTGCACGTCCGGTTCGACCGATGCGGTGCACATAATCTTCCGCAAATTTCGGTAAATCAAAATTGATCACGTGCGTAATATCCTGAATATCAATACCGCGTGCAGCAACATCCGTTGCAACAAGAAATTGAATGCGTCCACGACGCAACTGATCAAGCGTTCGGGTACGCATACTTTGTTTTAAATCACCGTGCAATGCAGCGGCTGTAAATCCGGCTTCATATAATTCATCAGCCAGTCTGTCCGCATTCACTTTGGTGCTTGAAAAAATAATCGCTTTAAAAATATTTAATTCTTTCACAAGATGCATAAACAATTTCGTTTTATGCAGCGGATTATCAACGAGATATAATTGCTGTGTGATTTTGGCAGGTGCCATTTTCTCACTTGCAATATCAATACGTACCGGATTTCTCAAAAATTGCCGGATAATTTGTGTCAGGCGATCATCGACCGTCGCACTGAATAACAGGGTCTGGCGATTGAGAGGCATGACGCTTGCGATATGTTTGACATCATCAATAAATCCCATATCGAGCATACGGTCGGCTTCATCCAGAATGAGCATTTCAATATCGGATAAATCGAGTCGGCCATTACTCATGTGATCCATCAAACGGCCGGGGGTCGCTATGATAATATCGACCGGACGCGACAGACTGCGCAATTGCTGGCGATAAGGCATGCCGCCCACGAGACTTGCGATCTGACAACGCAGGAATTTGCCATATTTGCCGACTGCATCGGTAATCTGGGTCGCGAGTTCTCGCGTAGGCGTCAAAATGAGAATACGCGGTGTATTCCCCGTTTTGGGTGTGGTCACCAGACGATGCAGCGCAGGCAGGACGAAGGCTGCCGTTTTGCCGGTGCCGGTCTGGGCGGAGGCAACCATATCTCTCCCAAGCAAAATGTCAGGAATGGATTGAGTCTGGATCGGTGTCGGTATCGTATAGCCGCAAAGCGCCAGTGCTTTCGTAATCTGTGTGTTCAGTTTTAATTGTTCAAATGACATGTAAAATGGTTCCTCGTTCTGGTTATCAGGATGCGCACGTAGCCACGCGGAATCCCATTGCATGGGCAATGAGGAGCGGAAAGGCCAGGTTTAGTTATACTCTAAAACCGGAAAAATCGGACTTAGGCAAAGTGACCCTGCCTAAATTAATCAAGAACTTGGGAAGGGTAGCAAAATGAGTATAAAATCGCAGCGTGTATATGAACATTAAATTAACAGGAATGCAAGTATTAAATTTTATAAGGATGGGTATAATAACGAAAGCGATTGAACCCCCAATGGATTAACCATGAAAAAATCAGGTCTGCTATTTTTGCTTTATCTCATTTGTGCAAGCCCTGTGCTGGCTGTCCGGGTCCAGACCCTGTATCAGGGCGTGTTGCCTGTTTCCTCCCAGGCGACCACCCTTCAAAGTCAACTGGCAAGTGATGCGCTGGCCCAGGTGCTGGTCAAAGTCAGCGGTAACAATGCCGTTTTGAATAATCCTGTCGTGAAGTCGCAGTCGGGTTCAGCAATGAGTTTGATGCAGGAATTTGGCTATGCACCGGCGCCCCATACGCCTCCCAATCTAAAGCCATGGTTACTGCAAGTGAATTTTGATCCGGAGGGGGTCAATCAATTATTACGCGATGCCGGTCAGCCCATCTGGGGACAAAATCGACCTTTGCTCATGGTGTGGCTGGATTATGAAGTGAATGGTCATCCGCCGGCTATGATTGGCGCGGATGCAGGTTCGGATGTGTCTGTCATGTTAAAACAGCAAACCGATCGTCGCGGTCTGCCTGTCGTTTTTCCGGCAATGGATGTGACGGACCTCGGACAGGTGTCGGTGAATGATATTGTGACCATGGCCCTTCCCAAATTGATGAATGCAGCGAGTCGCTATACCCGGGATGGCATGTTGATCGGGCGCATTCAGCAAACCGCTTCCGGGTATAACACACAATGGAAACTGGTCGTCGGTCATGATCAATGGGGATGGAACATTACCGGCAATCATTTGATGGATATACTGGCTTCGATGTCAGACCATGTTGCGGATGCACTCGCTGGCCGCTATGCGACAGTCATTAGCAACACGGTGCAATCTGAAGTGACCTTAAAAATTGTGAACGTCACCGAAGCAGACGATTTTGTTCAGGTGATGAATTACATTAAACATCTAACACCGGTGTCCGATGTGGAAGTGGTACAAATTACGGGGAATGAATTGATTTTGAAAGTGAGCTTGCGCGGAAGTGATGAATCGTTTGCGAGAGCACTTTCCGTGGGACAAAAAATGACGCCGGTTGCAACAACCGGTGCGCCGTCTGATCGGGTTTATCAATGGAATCGTTGACACATGAATAAATTTTTTATTGTATTTCTCGCTGGCATTTTTTTTACGTTGCTCTATTTTCTGGCGCCTGTTCTCACCCCCTTTATGATGGGCATGTTGCTTGCCTATCTGGTGAATCCTTTGGTGAATCTTCTGATGCGTTTGCATTTACCGCGTATTGTGGCGGTGATGATTGTATTTGCCGTGTTATTTCTTGTGTTGGGATTGCTGATTGTGCTCGTGGTGCCGTTGATTCAGGCGCAACTGGCGCATTTAGCGGATGCCACACCCGACATGATTGCCTGGGTGCAAGATACGGCGGTGCCTTTGCTGAAGGAACGTCTGGGTCATCAGGAAATCATTAATGTTGCAACGCTGAAGGAACAATTATCGCAAAACTGGGTGAAAGCGGGGGGTGCGGCCAGTTGGGTGGTTGAGACGCTGGTGCATTCCGGTTTCAAATTGTTGCACTGGCTGTTTGATATTCTGCTGATTTTTGTGGTGACTTTTTATTTACTGTATGACTGGCAAAAAGTGGTGTCGGGCATCAAGGATTTATTACCCAAAAAATATAAACCGACCGTGATTAAACTCGCGGGCGAATGCAATGAAGTACTCGGTGCCTTTTTCCGCGGACAGTTGCTCGTCATGCTGACACTTGGAATGTATTATTCCATCGTGCTCTCGCTGGTGGGCCTTCAAATTGGCATTGTGATTGGTATTCTGGTGGGGGTGCTTACGATTATTCCCTATCTGGGTGCGATTATCGGTATTCTGACAGCGAGTATTGCAGCCTATATCCAGTTTGGTTCACTGGAGGCGATTGTACCTGTCTGGATTGTTTTCGCGATTGGTCAGACGATGGATGGCATGTTTGTGACACCGAAACTGGTTGGCGATCGCATTGGTCTGCATCCGGTCGTTGTTATTTTTGCGGTGCTTTCAGGCGGTGTGCTGTTTGGCTTTTTTGGTGTACTGCTCGCCTTGCCCGTGGCCTCGGTCATCATGGTATTGTTACGTTTTCTTAACAAGCGTTATCACGGCAGCCTACTTTATCAATGATCAAATCTAACCTGACCAGTCAGTTGACGCTTGGTGTTGGCTTGAAAGATCAGGCCAGTTTCACAAACTATGTCGCGGGCCGAAATTCGTTGCTGGTTGAGGAATTAAAAAAATCGGCCGAGGGGTGTGGCGAGCGTGTTATTTATTTTTACGGTGCAGGCGCGCAGGGAAATACGCATCTGTTGGAAGCCTGTTGTCACGAGGCGGATCGGCATGGATTGAGCGCGGCGTATTTACCCCTGGCCAACTGGGTGAATTTTTCGCCGGATATTTTTGAGGGCCTTGAATCACGGCAACTGGTTTGTCTCGATGACATTCAGGTGATGGCAGGCAAGGCAATTTGGGAAGAAGCGTTTTTTCACGCGTATAATCGCATTCATGATGCCGGTGGCCAATTGATTATGGCTGCAAAAATGGCGCCGCGCGCGCTCGGTTTCAGTTTGCCTGACATTGTTTCACGATTATCATGGGGCATTGTTTTTCAATTGCAGGCCTTGACCGATGAAGAAAAATTGCAATTGATTATCATGCGCGCGACACTGCGCGGCATGACGTTGTCGGAAGAAGTGGGAAAATTTATTTTAACGCATTCGCCAAGGCATGTATCGACGTTATTTGCAGCACTCGATGTGCTGGATAAAGTCTCTCTTGCAGCACAACGAAAATTGACTATTCCATTTGTTAAAACGGTGTTGGAAATTTAAATTCAGGATGGAGAAATATGAGCGAGATCAAACACATTCACGCGTGGGAAATACTGGATTCCCGCGGCAATCCGACGGTTTCAGCCGAAGTGATTTTAACCTCCGGGCAATCCGGCATGGCAGCAGCCCCCTCAGGCGCTTCGACCGGTTCGCGCGAGGCGATTGAATTACGTGACCTCGATAAAAAACGTTATTTCGGCAAGGGCGTGTTAAAAGCCGTGGCTGCGATTAACGGTGAAATTGCATCGGCCTTAAAAAATGCCGATGCAAGCAATCAGGCGCGGGTTGATGAAAAACTCATTCAACTGGATGGCACAGCGAATAAAGAACGCCTCGGTGCCAATGCCTTGCTTGCCGTCTCCCTTGCGACAGCCCGTGCGGCAGCGGCTGATGCCGGTTTGCCTTTGTACCGTTATTTAAGCGGCACAGGAAATGTATCGCTACCGGTTCCCATGATGAATATTATTAATGGCGGCGCGCACGCGGACAATAATCTGGACATTCAGGAATTCATGATTTTGCCGGTGGGTGCGCCGACTTTTTCTGAAGCGTTGCGTTATGGGGCAGAAGTTTTTCATCAGTTGAAACGCATTTTGCAGGATCAGGCGTTGAGTACCAGTGTGGGCGATGAAGGTGGATTTGCACCGAATCTTGAAAGCAATCCGGTGGCACTCGACATGATTTTGCAGGCGATCGAAAAAGCGGGCTATCAGCCGGGCAGGGATATTTGTCTGGGGCTCGATGTTGCGAGCAATGAGCTTTATCATGACGGTCGCTACCAGTTAAAAGCTGAAGGAAAAAATTTATCATCCTCTGAATTTTCTGCGTATCTCGCGGATCTCGTCAAACGTTATCCCATTATCAGTATTGAAGATGGTATGGCTGAAAATGACTGGGAAGGCTGGGCGATTTTAACAAAACAACTGGGTCGAAAAATTCAACTGGTCGGTGATGATTTGTTTGTGACGAACACGGCCATTTTGCAACAAGGCATTCAACAACACATTGCGAATGCCATTTTAATTAAACCCAACCAGATCGGGACATTGACTGAAACGCTTGCGGCTATTCAGATGGCTAAAAAAGCGCGCTACAATACGATAGTCTCGCATCGTTCGGGTGAAACGGAAGATACGACGATTGCAGATATTGCGGTTGGAACGGATGCGGGTCAGATTAAAACCGGATCACTTTGTCGTTCTGACCGTGTGGCGAAATACAATCGATTATTAGCGATCGCAAACGAATTGGGAAAAAATGACATGTACAAGGGACGACAGGTTTTCGAGCAGTTTGAATGCTTCAAAGAGATGGTCAGTTAATGAAATGGCCACGGTTTAGTGTCTTGCCAGTCTTGTTGCTGGTATTGCTGATTTTTTTGCAATATCGATTGTGGTTTCAACCGGGCGGCATGCTTGAGATGGTGCAATTGAAAAAACAGCTGGCGGTTGAGCAGGCGCAAAATGAAAAATTAAAATTGCGCAATCAGCAAGTGTTGTTGCAGGTGCAGCATTTGCAAAAAAATCAGGATGCGGTGGAATTGCGTGCGCGGCAGGAATTGGGCATGATCAAAAAAGGCGAGACGTTTTATCAGGTCGTTAAATAATTTAAAAGGTTTTGAGATGAAAATTTTAGTTAGCAACGACGATGGTTTTTTAGCACCCGGCATTAATATGCTCGCCAACACATTAAAAGAAATCGCGGATGTCATTGTGGTAGCACCCGATCGCAATCGCAGTGGTGCGAGTAATTCGTTGACGCTGGATAATCCACTCAGAATGACCACCGCAGAAAATGGTTTTATCAGTGTGAATGGCACACCGACCGATTGCGTGCATCTGGCCATCACCGGTTTTTTGACGGATCTACCGGACATGGTGGTTTCAGGCATTAATGAAGGGTCGAATTTAAGTGATGATGTTTTATATTCCGGAACCGTTGCAGCAGCCACCGAAGGTCGATTTTTAGGATTACCCTCGATTGCTGTGTCACTTGCCGGTGGGAGGCAGTGTCAGCATTATGAAACGGCAGCCCAGGTTGCAAAACAGCTGGTTTTAAAATTGAATAAAGATCCATTGCCGCGCGATACGATTTTAAATGTGAATGTGCCGGATGTGCCTTTGGATGACATTCGCGGTTTTCAGGTGACGCGTCTTGGAACACGCCATATGGCTGAACCGACGATCAAGGCGATCGATCCGCGCGGGCGAAAAATTTTCTGGATTGGACAGGCGGGGCCGGAAGAAGATGCGGGACCAGGCACTGATTTTCATGCAGTGAATTCGGGTTATGTTTCGATTACGCCGTTGCATCTTGATTTAACGCATTACAAGGTATTCGAACAATTATCCGGTTGGGTCAAACAATTGGAAACCACATGATGAAAAAAATTTTTTTTCTGGTGTTAGTCGGTTTTCTCACAGCCTGCAGCAACAGTGAAACACATTATGCGCCAGTCACGGATATTGCGACGATTGAACGCATTCCGCAAAATGGCACGTACCGTGTGGCTCCCGGCGAGACATTGTATTCGATCGCATGGCGTTATGGACTGGATTACCGTTACCTCGCCACATTAAATCACATTGCACCACCGTTTCATGTGGAAGCCGGTCAACGCATTTATTTGAACGCACACACCAAACCAGTGGTGAAATCGGTTAAAACAACCGTGACGCCTGCTGTTGCTGTTTCTTCTCATTCGCCGAAGTCCGTGCGTTATGTGATGGAGCAGGATGCCAATCAGCCGGTCACAACCTGGCGATGGCCTGCGCGCGGACCGATTACCGGTTTTTATTCGTCACTGAATAAAGGCATTAACATTGGCGGCGAGTTTCATTCGCCGGTGTATGCAACGGCTGCCGGCCAGGTGGTGTATAACGGCCATGGGTTACGTGGTTATGGTCATTTAATCATTATCAAACATAACAGCACGTATTTATCGGCCTATGCTTACAACAGTGCGGTGAAAGTGAAAGAAGGCCAACGCGTTCGTGCCGGTCAGGCAATTGCTGAAATGGGGCATACAGCGACGGGGCAGACTGCGCTTCATTTTGAATTACGCCGCAATGGCCAGCCGGTGAATCCGTTGAATTATTTGCCGCGGCGGTAAAAATACAAAAATATCAATATAATCATAATGTTACATAAAAAACCCGCAAAATGGCCAAACCACCAAAAAACAAAATTTCCTTATTAATCAATAAGTTACAATTTTCGAGCTCAAAAACCATTCGCCAAAAACCTAAATTCTCCTTATTTTTCAATAGCTTACATAAAATTCCTCAGTCTTCAAAAAAGTACATGTTTTGATCTCTCTACCTAAGTCTGTATACTGTCTGCCTTATCCAACTGATTCAGGACATCATCTGATGCGTATTTTAAAAATAGCTGCATGGCTACTCCTCGTACTGACCGGGCGTGAAGTTTCTGCCGCCTGTGTAGAAAGTAAAGTCAAAGGGATGGGTGACCAGTGCGACGAGAGAGAATCCCCCTTTCAACCCTGCAGTGATTTTGAATTGATCGCAGGGCGTGCGACTCAATCGACCACAATGTGGTTATTGGGTGAATTACATGCTTACAAGGATCTCACCATGCAGTGTATTGAGAAACTCACGAAAAATCGCGGCAAGCATATCGTCTATCTGGAAGGAACCGAAGCCGGCACCGTGGTTAGTTGTGAAGAAAGAGGTTTTAAAAAAAATGCCGACCGTACCTGTATGGGAATGGATGATATGCAGGCTTATCATGAACTTTGGGGGCCTATCCCGCCAGAGGTTTTTGAAAAAGCAGTCATGCAGAGCCTTCTCGTCAAATTATATCTGCTTCATGAGGGACAATCGGAAAAAACCATTTTGGACAGTCTTCGAAAAGCGAAAAAAAGATATCAAAAAATGAAAAAAGAACATGAAGCGTTGCATAAACCGCTGCCGGAAAATATTTATGTCCCCGAGATGCTTAAAACCCTTGACTGGTTGTTGCTTGGACATCTGGAAAATGGCACGTCATTTTCGGATCTTTTTGCAAAGCGACATCGTTATGTTGACGATGCAATAATGATGACTGACCCTGCAAAAATCCGTCCTGCTAATAACAGCAAAGCTATTAATCACAGAAGAAATGTTGCTCAAATAACTTTATTGGCGAAACATCCCAAAGACACGTTGGGATTTGCTTGTAGTGGCCTTAATCATGTAGATACAGGGGATCAGAGCGACAAGGCTGCTGATTCCAGGTATGTGAATACTGAAATGGCAAATGGCCCGCATAAAGATTCTTATGCCATATTGAGAATGAAAGCCAGGTAGGTTGTATAGTCTCATTCAACTCATTCAGGAAATAATCATCATGCGCTTGACCAGTATTATAAAAATAGCTTCATGGCTACTCCTCGCACTGACCGGGCGTGAAGCTTCTGCCGCCTGTGTAAAAAGTAAAGTCAAAGGGATTGATTATCTGTGTGGAGAGGAAGAGCCCACTTTTCAACCGTGCAGTGATTTTGAATTGATTGCAGGGCGCGCAACGCGATCGACTACGATGTGGTTGTTTGGTGAAATACACAATCACAAAGATCGCACCATTCAATGTATTGAGAAGCTTACTAAAAATCGCGGCAAGGGCAAGCAAATTGTTTATCTGGAAGGCATCGAGGCGGGGGCTGTAGTCGATTGTGAGGAAATAGGGTTTAAAAAAAATCCCAACCGCACTTGTATGGGTATGGAGGATATGCAGGCTTATGGTGAATTACAGGCGGTGTACTCCACCACTACAAATGGTTTCGAAATACCCATCATTCAGGAATGTTTCACCCAATTACATCAGCTTCATAGGAAAAAGTCAGATAAAGTCATTCTGGCTGAGCTGAAAAAAATGAAAAAAGAGTATGAAGAAACGAAAAGAGTGCATGAAAAGGCGCATCAACCGCTGCCAGAAAAATATCATTTCCCCGAGATGCTTAAAGCTCTTGACTGGTTGTTGACCGAACATCAGCAAGGCTCGTCATTTTCGGATCTTTTTGAAAAGAAGCGACATCGTTATGGCGAAGGTCTGGGCGCGATGGTGAGTGCTGAAGAAGTCCGTGCTATTAATCACAAAAGAAACGTTGCCGAAATGACGTTGTTAGCAACACACCCCGAAGACACGTTGGGATTAATTTGTAACGGAATTTTTCATGTGGTGCCAAATAATCAATACGATATGTTTGATTCTGAGTATCTGAACAGTGCAATGGCAAATGGCCCGCATAAAGATTCTTATGCCACCTTGACCATGAAAGGCCGTTAATGAAGCAGCTCGATGGCTGCATTTTCCCCCCATAACCAGTATAATGTGAATCATCGTTTTGGTGTTTAAAGGATTATTTTGATGCCAAAAAAGATTAAACAGGATAAATTAAAATCAGAGCAGGATGATTTTTCTAAAGAAGATGAACCGGACGAACGGGTTGATGTGCCGGATGATGTCTCAACCGATACCCTCGAAAAAAGCCCCGCCAAAGCAATGGATCCCACCCAGATGTATCTCGGCGAAATTGGTTATTCGCCCTTATTGACAGCAGAAGAAGAAGTGCATTATGCCCGCCTCGTGCAAAAAGGGGATCTCAAAGCGCGCGCGAAAATGATAGAAAGCAACTTGCGTCTGGTTGTCAAAATTGCACGGCGTTATTACAACCGCGGTCTTGAATTTCTCGATCTGATTGAAGAAGGTAATCTCGGGTTGCTGCGTGCAGTTGAAAAATTCGATCCGGAACGCGGGTTTCGTTTTTCAACCTATGCGACCTGGTGGATTCGCCAAACCATTGAACGTGCGATCATGAACCAGACGCGAACCGTACGTTTGCCCGTGCATGTGCTGCGGGAATTAAATGCGTATCTTGGTATGGCGCGTGATTTGCTTAAAACTGAAGGACGCGAGCCGACCTATCGGGAAATCGCTGAAGCGTTAAATAAACCGGTGGAGGATGTAAAAGACATGATGGAATTAAATGAGCACATGGTGTCGCTTGATGCAACCCTCGGGCATGATGCGGATTCGACTTCTACCAAAACCCTGATGGATACCTTGCCTGACAAGCATAAAACCGATCCGGCGGATTTGTTGGCGGATGAGCGGTTATTCCAATATCTGGAAGAATGTATACAGCAACTCAATGAAAAACAACGGGATGTGCTCTGCCGACGGTTTGGTTTCGGGGGGTATGAGCGCCAGACGCTCGAAGAAGTCGGGGCAGCGATTGGTTTTACCCGCGAGCGCGTTCGGCAAATTCAGGTGAATGCATTGAAGACGCTCCGGGATATTATGCATAAGAAAGGCATTACGAGTGAAGGATGACTTGCAAACGGCATTAAATTGATCTAAAATTACACAATATTATAAAATCAGATTAAATAGAAATACGAGGAGTGTGTGATGAGCCGTTCGACGAGAAGTACCCTTGCACCGCTACAATTAGACAATCTTGTTCCACTTTCGAGGGACGCTTCTTCTTCCCCGTTGGCACCTTTATCCACCTCGAGAAAGGCTTCTTCTCCGAGAGATCTTTTGCAAGCTGCCGCCGCTCAATGGGAAGCAGTTAACGCAGAGGACAAACAGAATGGGGGAAAAAAAGCTTCATCCGATAGTATGAAAAAATCGACCGCTCGTCGCGCGTCTGTTGAACCTGAGAATTATGAATTATATCATGCTGACGATAAGAGTGTTTTTAATCAATTCAATAATCGTTCAAGAGCCGAAAAATTTTTTGACTTGCAAATTGCGCTGCAACGTTTAGGTCATAAGATTGGTGAACTGAAAAGGCAGAGCGAAGAGAGCAACGGGCTTCGCGAACTTGTAAGATATCGGGATGCAATTGGAAATATGATGAAGGGAGTTTCTGATACACAAACGGAAAATAAAAAATGCCCGGGAAAAGTTTACAAAAGTGAAAATATCAAATCACTGGTATGTGTATTTCGAGAAAGAGAATTACCTTATTTGACCGAATTAACCTGGCGGCTGATGGCCAGGATTGATGAACCGAATCATGAAAAAAATAATTCGCGTGGTCGTTATCTTGTTAAAAAACTGGCGTGTTTTATGGATATGAAACAATGCATGAGTGGTGTAGCCAGAGTGTTTGGCGGAGCAGGTGTTCTTTTGGCAGGTGGGGGTGGAAGCAGTGCTGCGCTTTTTTACAAGGGTAGTCAACTTTTCTGGAAATCACTTCAGGATAAGAAAAGTAAGGAAATAGCCGCTGAAGCCGCCGGCCATCTTTTTTCGGGTGAGAAGGCGTATGAGTTAGGCACACCCGCATCACGCAGAACAACGGGTAGACGGTCGTCGTGAGTGGCTTAAACTCTGTCATGAGTTGAGGTGAAATTGTCTCTGAAGGATGCTTTTTTTTTGACAGAAATGTCATCCCGGTCTGATTAATTCTTGCCTTCGACCGAAGCGTCATCCCGCGACGCTCTTCAAGCGGGACCCAGCGCCCTCTTCCATTGATTTTTTTAAAATGCTTTTAAAGGCGCTGG
>DATIJJ010000074.1:0-21901 GCA_035478795.1 Gammaproteobacteria bacterium
ACCTCCTCTCAATGAAATACAATCAGAAAGAAACGATGCTGCATGATATTTGTCAATTCGGGGATGCTGATTTGCTGAAAAAAGCGATTGACATTCTTGGCCCTGAAAAGCTTCATCAAATTCGAAGTGAATTGCCACCGAAAGCGCATGCCTCAAACCCAAATTTGCCCCAGGAACAAATTGATCGATTCATGAAGGCAGAAAACAGGTTATTTGATACTTTCGATTATCTTGTTAAAAGATTTAATCCAGATGTGAACTTATCGCAGCAACCCGAATTTCAAAAACGGCTTGATGATTTTTGTCTGTGTTTAACGGCACTTAAAAATAATGCCCGAATTCCGGTGAAGAATGATTTCCAGGCAAAAACGGCTGGATTCGGCGTTTTTAGTGTGAATTATGGTGGGACTTATAATGCATTGAGACTTTTCCTGGAAAATGCGACACAACGAGAGCAAAAGGAATTTTCGACTTATATTTCTGCGCTTCCATCTGACACAAAGGGGAATTCAACCCCGGCTGGCAGAACACTGGCAGAGCATATTAATAGAAAGCTGAAAGAACTGGAGCCGAAATCTGAAGTCAGGGCGCAGCCGCCATTACAGGATGGTGGGCCAGTGTATGCAGTGACACCCTCTGCGCCGCCAGAGCCTAGCCTCGTCGCCGCTGCTCATGCCGGACCGCCTGGCGGACCCGCGACAACAACCACAAACACAACCGTAACCGTCGGCAGCATGACCGTGGTGCCACCTGAAGGCGCGGCACCATCTGCTGCTTCGGCAACAGTCACAATAAGGACACGCAGTCCGTCAAAGGGGAGGGTATAGAGATGGCTTTAGTCAGATGGTTAAAAAAGAACAACGCGGCAGGCACTTATGATTATTACGGTGCTGGTCGTGGGCCAGCTGGACAATACTATTTTTTTTATTGGGATCCGGAAAATGTCAGGTGTAGAGATGAGTGGAAGAATTCTGCAAGCAAACGGCTGGCGATTGCTGACATACATACTCCAACCGGACAAAATGCCTTCCATTGTATTTTTTCAACAAAATTACCCAGGCCTGTACTCCGCAGTGTGGATTATTACATTTCAACGGCGGATCGATTTGCGCAGGATGTGCTAGAGGCGTCGGGTGGCGTATGGTACGCCCACGAGGGGGATACAAGATTACAAGCTCGTAAGACTCAGCATAACCAATTACGCCCCAAATTAAAAAACTCGAACGAGAATTATCCAGAAAAAATCATGACGGGTCTTCTTAATCTCTTTCTCGAACACTTTGAGAATGATGATGCTGCCTTGATGGAGGCTTTTTTACACCCGGACACGCAGGGGAATACACCGCTTTGTTATTACTTTCAAATGCGTAGTACTGACATTAATGGTCAAATTTTGGATAAACGCCTTCAAAAATTGAGTCTGGAGAATAGAAGAGCGCTTCATTTTGCTCCAAATCGGGGTGGAAAAACATTATTACATTTTTATATTTGGGATGATTCTACCCCACACCTTAACTGGTTTAAAAATATGCTTGATTCGGATTCGATAAAAGAAGCTTTGTGTAAAAAAGATAACAATAACAATACGCCATTGCATGATCTTTTCTTGTTAAGAAAAACAATAACGATGGCTTTTTTTGATGAAATTTATGCTGCAATAACGGCTAAATCATCGGCGGAAGAAAAACAAAATAAACCATCTGTGACATGGGATTTTTTACCAGAAAATAACGATCTCGCCAATCCGCTGCATTATCTTTGCAAGCGTGCTCCCTGTGATGAAAATCTCGCGATGCTTCAGAAGATGCTTCTGATTGCAGATAAATCAAAAGTCAAAAAAATAATGCAAAAGGACAGAGATGGCTTCACACCGATGCATTACGCCATCCAATCCGGTAATTTCAAGCTTGCTGATGAAATGCTAAAACAGTTGACTTTTCCAGAAAAAATCACGCTGATCACCATGAAGCATAACGATAAACAGGAAACGCTGCTGCATTTTATTTGCCAGCATGGTAATCGGGATTTGCTGAATCAGGCCGTGGCTATTTTGGGCCCTCTCGAGCTTCGCAACATGCACCGTACGCTTCCTTTAAAAGCAAATTCTTCGAATCCGCACCTGACGCAACAAATGCTGGATGACACGATCAAAAAATTCAGTCGTTTGTTTGATGTGTTTGATTATTTTGTTGAAACATATAAAGCCAGTACATTGGCAGATGGAGTATTCCAGTCAACAGATTGGAAATACCGATTTGTGGATTTTTGTGATTGCCTGGCAGCGCTTCAGACAAATGAAAAATTACCTGACCCCAAACCCGAGTTTTTGAAAAAAAAGCATGGTTTTAGTGTTTTTGGTTATGATGTTGGTTATACCGGCAGTGAAAAGTATCATGAACTCAGAGCCTTGTTGGATAATGATAGTGTTACGCAGGAAGAGCGAGTTGTTTTTATGGCTTTTCTCAGCTCTGTTTCTACTACATCAGATAAGAAAGTTAGTTCAAAAGCCAATCTGGTTGGACGACTCATTATGAACAGATTGAAGGTATGTAAGGATGAGCCGCTTGTTTTACCACCTCTTGAGCAAAAGCCACAACCAGCAGCGGTAGCAACAGGGTTGCTACCAAAACAACCAGCAGTGGCTGAATCATCTGTTTCTGGTCAGGCATCATCACCCCTCGTGGCTGCATCGCCAGCAGATCCGGAATCAGCTGATTCTGAAAAAACAGAGATGGTTGCAGTGCACGTGAGCAGACCCGGCGGCCCGCATTAATCATGCACCCAATCTTCAATACAGAGATGCGGAATGCGAGATTTTTTTTGATTACATGTAGGGCGTGTCCTCAATCTGGAATGATACGATCAAAAAAGTTGCTGCTTAAAGTGCCGCAAAAACTTTGGCCTGTCACCCCGCAAAATTTTTGCTCACTGCTTTCGAGAATTGAGAAGATAGCGCAAAAATTTGTGCGGGGTCTGGTAGCAATCTCAACAAATAATTTTCTGTACACGATCAAATTTCTTGACTCTGCTTACGTCGTCCCGCACCCCACCTGCGTCGTCCCGCGGCTTGTCCGCGGGATCCAGAGTTTTTAATTTAGATGACGTGATTTGCGTGATGACATCATTGCCTGACTGGATCCCGCGGACAAGCCGCGGGACGACGCAGGTGGTGTCGAAAGCAGTGAGCAAAAATTTTGCGGGGTGACAGGCCAAAGTTTTTGCAGCACTTTAAGCAGTAACTTTTTTGATTGTATCATTCCAGCTTGAGGACACGCCCTGGTTCATTAAAAAAAGATTTTATCGTTCCTGTTGATCGGGTTGCTCGCGGTTATCCATGAAATCATCAGAAAATTGATTAAGGCTTTCAATGAGAGGCGCCCATGGATTTTTCATGGGAAGTAATATAATCACTTTTCCCGCTGTTTTAATATAAACTTCATTTTTCATGATGTTACCCCGGTGTTCACAGTTATCAGTATATATTGTTAAGTACATATCTTTTCGTCGGAGTATGCAAGTGCCAGCCGGATAAACTGTTTCATTTCATCCTGCATCGATTGAAAATCCGGATTCCACGTCAGCCGTTCATACTCAAACCGGCTGACGTGAATTTTTTTCAGAAAATCATAAAACCTGCTATCCAGTTTATCCAGCGCGCCGTATTTTATATTTTTATCGAGATGACTCGCCTGCACGTAATCACCTTGCATGCCATAATGCGGATTGTCGGATGAGACCGGCAAACTGATATGACAAAAACTGAAAATATTTTTATCGGGATAAACTGAACTTCGCACATCCATTCGCGTATCTGAAAAAGGCGTTGGATGGCTTGCATAAATCAGTGCGCGATTGTCAGGGTGCGTCGTTTGTTGAAAATAATGGATTGCCGTTTTGCTACAGATAATTTTATCATCCTGACTTAAAATCATGAAGAGTGGACACGGTGTTTTCATTTTTTGAATCAAACGCCCGAGTTGATACACCTGATCAATCGCATTGAACGTCACCGATTGATATTTCACCGGATCGATTTCATCCAGACGACAAAACCAGTTTTGATGAAAACGAGGCATCCATTTGGATATAAAAGTAAAAGGTGAATTAATTTTGAAAGCGGGGGCAAGCAGCACCAGTCCTGCGATGTGTTTATCATGAGCCGCATGATGCAGCGCAAGACTCGCACCGGTTGAAAATCCTACAAGAAAAATTTTTTCAACATCGCGTTTCAATGTTTCAACACCGTATTTCACAGCCTGCAGCCAGTCTGTATATCGGGTATGTAACAAGGCACCGGGGACGGTGCCATGTCCTGGCAAAAGAATCGCACGAACGAGCGCATCGTCTGCCTGAAGCGCCTTGCCGATATCCCGCATGATAAAAGTCGAATCCAGTAAACCATGAATCAACAAGACACCATATTTGGGTGTGCCAGCGTTCGGTTTTAATTCAAAAGGCGCGTTATCCTGGATGATCCGTGGATTGGCATCCGGGCGGATTTTTGCAATGATTTTTTCGGATTGGGTTATGTATTCGGCAAAAGGCAAATCCATGTCATGGATGGGATAATCAAGGTGTGGATCCTGAAAGAGGTTGGGATATTTTCGTAGCATGCATTATAATCGCCTGAAGTTGATTGACTGTAACATAATTTTAGGGTGTGTCGTCAATTGGCCTTGCCCACGTCGTCCCGCGGCTTGTCCGCGGGATCCAGAATTCCGACTGACTGGATCCCGCGGACAAGCCGCGGGACGACGTAACGAACGATACATTTTGCTATGATGGGCTCTATGAAAAAAATCATTTTACTGATCACACAATGGATGATGTTGCTCCTGGCATTGATTTTTTCAGTCAATGCGCTGGCGCAGGACCCGACACTTGAAGACGTTGATTCAGCCTACCGTTATTTCAGTCAGGAATCCGGTGTATCGTCTCCTGAAACGACGGATCAGGCGAGCCCGGCGTCTCCTGTCGAAACGCCGGGCGGGTTTGGCGGGGTGGCGACCAATCTGTTGCTGCCGGTTCATGTGGTCTCGAGTTTTCTGTATGGCATGTCGATTGTGATTGGTCTTGTGTGTCTCTTTGCGGCTTTCGTCCGGTATCTGCAATACCGGGTCAATCCACTTGCGAATCCGATCAGTACGGTCGTGACCTTGCTGATCCTCGGTATTCTCTTGCTGGTGCTGCCTCTGGTCTACAAGCTGACAGAGAGCGGTGTGCCGTTTTCTCTGAGCTACAGAAGTGCTAAAAACCACATCAATTGGCAAAATCGCCAAAAATTATAAGTTATTGAATATACAGGATATTTTTATTTTTTAAGCCTGAGAGACTCGCGAGGTTGATCGTATCTATATGATTAATAAGGAATTTTTTTAAATTCCTCAGTCAGGTTAAAAAACTGCAACTCCCCCCGTTTTCAATTATAATCTGCCCACAAAAATCTCGGAAACAGGAGTAAAGTGAATGCGATCCACCCATGCACAAGTTGCAGAATCCAAAGACCCAACGACCCCGTCTGCATCTGATTTGTCTTCACCCGATTCGATGATACTGAGGTCAATTAATGAGTACGGCAATTATCTGGATACGGTTTATGGAAATGGAACAAGCATCACCAGGGATCTTTTAAAAACACTTCTTTCTGCTCCCAACACAAACTGGGTTGGTGTGGTCGTGCTGCTTGAACCTTATAAGATGCACAACTCTGATCTTCGTAACCTGTCTTTAAACGGTATTAATTTCACAAGTTCAAGTATGACGGGCGTGGATACTGAAGAAAAGGCGCAGGAAGATTTGGTCACGTGGTATGGCATGCGCAAAGGCCTGTGTTCTGTTAGTCACATTGGCAACTTTAACATTGAGCCACTGGTCAGTTTTGATGACACCTCCTTGACAGGTGCCACATGTGAAAACCTTTTTTGCGCTTCTTTTTCTTTTAAGCGAGCCATACTGACAAAAGCCATCTTTGCCTCGAGCATTGTGACAGGTGCTTCTTTTGACGAGGCAAGGCTGGAGGGAGCCAATTTCCTGAATTGTTATGGTGGGTCTTTTTCAAAGTGTGACGAGATTGTTACTTCTTTCAGGGCAGCCAATCTGACAAAAGCCAGATTAGTTAGAAGCAATTTCAAGGGAGCCTTGTTTAGCAGTGCCCTTTTAGACGGGGCAGACCTGGGCGGAAGCTATTTTAAAAAGGCTTCTTTCGAGTACTCTCAAATGGAAGGCGCAAATTTGATCCTCGCAAATTGTTCATACGCAAATTTTCATGCTGCCAATCTTAAAAATGCCCTCTTGACGGGTGCGGATCTGAGAGGAGCAAATTTTAAGTATGCTAACATGCAGGGCGCCCGATTGCATGGCGCGAAGTTTGATCTTTTCGAACAATTTTCAGAAATACAAATCAGCAGTTTTTATTATCCGGATGAAGCGGCTCTCGACTATATCAATGCAATATATGCTTACATGAAGGACAACAAGAGTCAGCAACAAAAAAACCCAAAAACATTTCAACGTGGGTTCGATGTGATTGCAAGTTTTCTCGCAGCGAATTTTTCGAGTTGTGAGAGCAATAAAGTGCTTGCCGGATTTTTATTATATGGCAAATTGCCTGGAGAGGGTTATCTTGAATCTATGTGGAATACTTCCGACGATGATCCCGGTTCATTGCGTGCGCGGTTGAAGAAGGTTCAGCAAAGAGTCAGGGAAAAAGCACGACAAAATGAACAAAAAGAACAGGCCGAAGGCGGGACGGAACTTCATTCGATGACTTCTCCAGCTGCTCCAGGGTTATCGCGGAGCAGCTCGAGGGATGGTGTGTAGTTACCGATGATACGGATGATTCTGCAAGAGACTAAACGCCCGATACAGTTGCTCGGCAAGCAAGATACGAACGAGCGGGTGGGGCAGGGTGAGAGGGGATAACGACCATTTTTCATGAGCTGTCTGCAGGCAGGTGCTGGATAATCCATCCGGCCCGCCAATTAAAAAATCCACATGACGTCCATCGGTTTGCCAGTGTTTAAGTTCAGTGGCAAGCTGATCGGTCGAAAATGGACGACCTTTGACATCGAGTGCAATCACATGGTGGTCTGGTTTGATGGCAGCCAATAATTTTTCACTTTCACGCTCAATAATACGCGGAATGTCGGCATTTTTAGCGCGTTTTTCGGCGGGCATTTCACACAGTTGAAGTGTACAACCGGATGTAAATCGTTTCGCGTAATCCTGAAAACCCTCCATCACCCAGGATGGCATTCGGGTGCCAATCGCAAGGATGCGAATGATCATGACGTGCGTTTTTCACGCATCTGTTCAATCGGTTCCCAGAGATCTTCCAGGCTATAAAATTCACGCGTCGCAGGCAGCATGACATGCACAATCACATCAGCCAGATCCACAATGACCCATTCGCCTTCGCGTTCCCCTTCCATTTTGATATAGGACAGTTTCGCCTCTTTGGCTTTTTTAACCACGTTTTCAGCGATGGATTTGACATGGCGATTCGACGTCCCGCTGCAAATAATCATCACATCGGTAATGCTCGTTAACGTCTGGACATCATAAGTCACCACATCCAGCGCTTTTAAATCATGAATGGCGTCAAGCGCCAGTGTTTGCACGTTTTCAGTTTTCATTTGGTTATTCTCCCGGGCGGCGATTATACCCGACTAATGCTATAGACACCATGCTGTCGAATATAATCATAAACCCCGTCCGGCAAGAGGTAGCGCGGGTTTTGGTCGGAAGCGATCTGTTTTCGAATGTCAGTTGCGGAAATATCCAGTGGCGTCACAGGATGCAGCACGATATGGCCTGCCATACACTCATGCAAGGCGGCGGAATGGTGCTTCAGCCGTTCTTTTAATAAATCCGCCACAATACCGGCTTTGGGCAAGTGATATTGTGGACGGTGTGCGATGATCAAATGCGCCAGCGTGAGAATATCTTGCCAGCGATGCCAACTCGGAAAGCCTAACAAGGCATCAATACCCATGATGAGACAAAGCGGGGTGTCAGGCATTTTTTGATGCAGATTTTCCAGCGTGTCGATGGTGTAGGATGGGCCTTTGCGCAGGATCTCACAGTCATCCACCGTGAGAGCCGGTTCATCCGCAATGGCTGTGCGTACCATATTGAGGCGATGTTCGGGGGAGGCGACCGGGTGTTTTCGATGGACAGGTTGATAACAGGGAACCAGACGGACTTCGGCCAGTTCATGCGCTTCCCGTAATTCAAGCGCGGTACGCAAATGACCGAAATGGATCGGATCAAATGTCCCGCCGAGAATGCCTATGGGTTGCTTAAGGTTGACCATATTTTTATTATAACCCGGCAGGCGGGTGCCCTGCCATGCCGAGCACCAGCTGCTCCAGTCTGTCACAGGCATTTCCGGGTTCCACACCCTTGATAATGCGATCAATTTCAGCGGCTTGTAATAAAAAATTCCAGCACACCGTCTCCGGACAGCGTTTCAGAAATGCACGCACCGGCGCCTGGCGTTTTTCCCAAATACGAAATTTGCCAAAGAGAGTCGATAATGCCACACCCTGTTTCTGTTGCTGATGCATGTCGGATAAGGTGGAGAGCTCGCGTGTCAGTGCCCAGAGAATCAAGGTCGGTTCAGTCTCTTCGCCAAAAAGCGTTTGCAAAATGTGTAACGCGCGTTTGCCATTGCCTGACAACACACTGTCCACCAGTTGAAACACATCAAAATGCGCATGATCGGAAATGATTGCTTCAAGCGTGTTTTCATCAATGTCGTGTTGTAGTTGCAGTAAAGATAATTTTTCAATTTCCTGCGCAGCGGCGAGTAAATTGCCTTCCACCCGATATGCAAGATGTGCCGCTGCTTTTCCTGTCAACGTCAGTCCGGATTTTTTGGCGCGTTGCAGGATCCACTGCGGCAATTGTTCGGTTGAAACAGGCCAGATCGGCACCATCACGCCTTTTTTATCGATGGCCTTGACCCATTTACTCTGTTCGGTTTTCGCATCGAGTTTTGAGAGACTCAAAATGAGCACCGTATTTTCCGCCGGATTTTCCGCATAATCCTGAAGCCATTCTGCATTCGCCTGATTTAATTTGACACCGCGTAAATCAAGTTCCAGCAGGCGATAATCTGCAAATAACGACAGGCTGTGCGCATGCGTATGTAATAATTTTCCCCAGTCGGAACCCGCTTCAGTTGTGATACGCACCCGTTCGGAAAACCCTTTTTGCTGCGCGTATTTTCTTAAAAAATCCACCGCTTCTTGTACCAGCAATGTTTCATCGCCGCTGATTAAATAAATCGGCGCAAGCGATTTTGCGACGTGTTGTTCCAATTGTTGAAGGGCGATTTTCATGGTTTTTTAGGGGTTTCCGTTAATAAAGTGGTGACATCGCGTGAGCCTAAACGATTCATGATGTCATACACAATGGCAAGACGCATCTGTTGATATAATGTGGATTGTTCATTACTGCTTCCGAGAATTTGATCCGAGAGGGATGTCAGCAGACGACTTTCCACAACAGTCGTGGCCGGCATCAACACTTTTCGATTGGGTGCTGTGATTTCAAACGTAACCGACAAGGTCAAACTGTATTGGCGCGTTTGCTGCAATCCGCTGACACTCAGTAATTGTTGCGCCTGATTTTCATTCATAATATGCAGCACCGTGAGTGCATTTTCCCGCGTGTCAGTGAGTTCAACACCGGATGTTTTGAGATAATCACGCAAATTGCGCGTCAGTGCACCGTAGGGATTCGCGGTTTCAATATAAAGTCGTTTCAGGGGCGGACTTAAGGGTGTCGCACCACGCAATTGAAAACCGCAACCGGATAAGGCCAGCGCGAGAAAACAGATCAGGATGAGACGCATTATTTTTCTCCTGTGACAATATTCACGAGACGCCCGGGAACGGTAATGATTTTTTTAATGACTTTATCAGCAAGACTCTGTTGCACTTTTGTATCCGCTGTTGCAATCGATTCAATCGTTTTGGTATCGGCATCATGCGGCACTTTAATGCGCGTGCGTAATTTTCCATTGAGTTGCACGACGAGTTCAATCTGATCCACCTTCAATGCATTTTGATTGACAGAAGGCCATGGCGCATCGATCAAAACGCCCGGATACTGCAAATCCTGCCATAACTGATGCGTGATGTGTGGCGCAATCGGTGCGAGTAACCGCAACAAAAGACTCATGCCTTCCTGGATAATCGATGCGTTTTGTACTTTCACTAATAAATTAAGGCATTTCATGCAGCCGGATACCACTGTATTAAATTGCAGTCGATCATAATCAAATTGGGCTTGCTCCAGAATTTCATACAATTGACGCAACGTGTCGCGCTCTTCACCGGGCGTTTCCTTTTCGTTTTCCGGATGCTGATTTTCGCGAATGATTTTTTCGCGCGCTTCATACGCAAATGCCCACAAGCGTTTGAGAAAACGGTGCGCGCCTTCGACACCACTGTCTGACCATTCAAGACTTTGTTCGGGGGGGGAAGCAAACATCATGAATAAACGCACGGTGTCTGCACCAAATCGTTTAATCAGTGGCGCAGGATCGACGGTATTGCCTTTGGATTTGGACATTTTGGTCCCGTTATTTAACACCATGCCTTGTGTTAATAATCGGGTGAAGGGTTCGTTTGATTGCAGAAGACCTTCATCACGCATGGCCTTGTGAATGAATCGCGCATAAAGCAAATGCATGACGGCATGTTCAATCCCGCCAATGTATTGATCGACTGGCGTCCAGTAATTCGCACGTTCATCGAGCATTTTTTCAGTCTGGTCCTTGCAGGTGAAACGCGCGTAATACCAGGAGGATTCAAAAAACGTGTCGAAGGTTTCTGTTTCACGTGTAGCCGGTTTGTGGCAGACAGGACAGGTTGTTTCAAAAAATCCAGGCATCGTTTTCAAGGGCGATGTCACACCTTCAAAATGCACTTTTTCAGGGAGTATCACCGGTAAATCTTTTTCAGGAACCGGCACAATTCCGCAGGTTTGACAGTGAATGATTGGGATCGGCGCGCCCCAGTAACGCTGTCTTGCAATACTCCAGTCGCGCAGGCGAAAATGAATTTTGCGTTTGCCGCCATTTGTTTTTTCAGCGTGATTAATGATTTTTGTGATCGCCGTTTTTGAATCGAGATCCGTAAATTCAGCCGAATCGATCAATACGCCGGGAGCGGTGAATGCGGCTTTTGAAAAATCCCACGTGGACTGATCCAATGGTTTAATCACTTGTTTAATCGGCAATTGATATTTTTTAGCGAATTCAAAATCACGCTGATCGTGTGCGGGTACGGACATGACAGCCCCCGAACCATATTCCATCACGACAAAATTGGCGACCCAGATCGGTAGCGCTTCGTGCGTTATGGGATGCATTGCCTTGAAAGACGTTTCTATCCCGCGTTTTTCCATGGTGGCGAGATCCGCTTCAGCGACTTTCATGTTACGGCATTCTTCCAGAAACATTTTAAGCGACGGATTTTTTTCAGCAGCTTCTTTCGCAAGCGGATGTTCGGGTGCGATGGCAATATACGTCACGCCGAACAAAGTGTCTGGACGTGTGGTGAAAATCGTCAGGTGTTCATCGCGATGCTCAATCGGAAAATTCAGTTCAACGCCTTCCGAGCGGCCGATCCAGTTACGCTGCATGGTTTTGACCTGTTCCGGCCAACCGGGCAGTTGATCGAGATCATTCAAAAGTTCATCTGCATACGCCGTAATTTTAAAAAACCATTGTGGAATGTCGCGCCGTTCAACCAGCGCGCCGGAACGCCAGCCGCGACCATCGACCACCTGTTCATTCGCGAGAATCGTTTGATCAACAGGATCCCAATTGACGGCTGCATTTTTTTGATAGACAAGCCCTTTTTTATAAAGTTGCAGAAAAAACCATTGCTCGAAGCGATAATAATCCGGATCACAGGTGGCGATCTCACGGCTCCAGTCAACCGCAAGACCGAGGGCTTTTAACTGATTGCGCATGTGTTCGATATTTTTATACGTCCATTCCGCAGGCGGCACCTTGTGTTTGATCGCGGCATTTTCAGCCGGTAAGCCAAACGCATCCCAACCCATCGGTTGCAACACATTTTTACCGAGCATTCGTTGATAACGCGCAATGACATCGCCGATGGTGTAATTGCGCACATGACCCATGTGCAGCCAGCCGCTGGGATAGGGAAACATCGACAGGCAATAAAATTTTTCCTTGTCCGATTTCTCACGCGCGTAAAAACTTTTTTGTGTGTCCCAATATTCGCGGGCTTCTGTTTCAATGTGTTCCGGTTGATACTGTTCTTGCATGATGGCACTCGTTCATTAATGAATAATTATTTACGTTTCAGGTGACGTTGCTCGCGTATCGCGTATATGATGAGCATCACCATGAGAAAAAGAATGGGATCCATGCCCATTCGCTGCCAGGGGGTGAGTCCCTCAACCGGTTGCACGGTGTCAGTCAGAACAGTTGCCACATAAGGTGGTGCAGCTGCATGAACGTTACCCTTCGCATCGATCACGGCGGTGATGCCATTGTTTGACACAAAAAGCAGGGGACGTCTGTTTTCTGCTGCACGCATTTCAGCCATGGCAAGGTGTTCGGCTTGCGCAATCGAATGACCGAACCAGGCATCATTGCTGATGGTCAGTAACAGATTAATATTTTTATCGCGAGACAATACCATTTCCGGAAAGGCGATTTCGTAGCAGATGAAGGGCGCGATGTGGATATTGCCTGCAACCAGCGGCGGTGTTTTTTGAGTGCCTGGAATAAAATCAGACATCGGAATTTTTAAACCATCCAGCAGTTTGCTCAACCATTCACGAAACGGCGTGTATTCACCAAACGGCACCAGGCGACGTTTAAAATAATACCCATAGCCATTCCCAAGCGTAATCACCGCATTGTAATAACTTTGCGAAAAAGGCGCCTGCACGGGGATGCCGGTGATGAAAGTGGTGTGGTGTTTTCTGGCAGTCAGCACAATTGTATTTAAAAAATCCTCGGCATCCTGGATGGACAGCGTAATGGCTGATTCCGGCCAGATGATGATATCGCTGTCCCAGTGCGGTCGGGTGAGTCTGGAATACGTGTCGAGTGACGTTTGTACATTGTCAAAAGACCATTTGGTTTCCTGTGGGATATTGCCCTGGACCAGACTCACTTTAACGGGGCTACCCACGGGGTGTGTCCATGCTATTCGAGCAAGACCGGCACCTGCCACCCAGATCACGAGCAGTATCAAAACAGGAACGGCTGTTTTTTTAATCTGTTTTTTTGAAAGGGCTACGCCGAGTTCAATCAGTAAACCGCTGTTTAAAAGAACGAGGAAGGAGAGTCCATAGACAGACACAATGGGTGCATAGCCTTTGAGGGGTGAGTGGATTTGTGTATCGCCCAGCAATAACCAGGGGAACCCGGTAAAAATCCAGCTGCGAATCCATTCAAACAAAACCCAGAGTGCCGGAAAGGCATAAAAAAGCCGTGAACGGTCGGCTATCGGAAAATAACGGTTGAGAAACCAGCCGGTCAGGGCCGGAAAAAGGGCCAGGATACTGATGAGTGAAACCGTAAAAAAACTGGCCAGAAAAACAGAAGCATTGCCGTAGGTATGAATGCTGATGAAGACCCAGTAAACGCCGGTACCAAATAGCCCAAGACCAAAGAGCCATCCGCGGAGAAAGGCTTTTTGGGGGGTGAGCGACTGCCAGAGCATAAATAAAATGGCGGGCATGATGATCCCTGCCACAAAAAACCCGCAGGGCGCAAAGGCAACTATCATGAGGATGCCGGCAAGGAGGGCGACCAGATTGCCGAGCCGTCCCGGGGCTAAAAATGCATTGATTTTCATGTGTTCGATTCGGGTTCTAAAATAAAAGGGCTTGCTGTATCAATCAGATTTCGACCGGAGGGAACCCCCTTATCAAAGGGGGTCGACGCACGTTTTTTGTGCGGCGGGGGGATTTTTTCCTTGCACCAAAAATAAAAATCCCTCCCAGCCTCCCTTTGAAAAGGGAGGAGTACGCTCCGGTCGAAGTCTGATTTGTGTAGCAAGGCCGGAGTAAGTTGCCAAGTGTAATATGCTTGAAAAAAGTTATCCAATAATTCCTTGAGCTCGTCAAAAAATTTTGTTAGCCTGTCGATCCTGTTTGTATCACATCACTGAATATTCAAGGCAATTTCACAGGGTTATCCGGGAAATCTCAACTTTTTATCAGTCTGGATTCTGTCTTTGATTTTTCGGAGATGGAAAAATTTAACATTATTTGAATTATTTGAAAGGGAGGGGTGATTCATGAGACATAGACTTACGTCTTTGGCATTGGGGCTTTGCATATCGGGCATGATGTCGGTTCCGGCATGGGCTGCCACAGACAGTCAAACCGTTGATCAACTGGCAAAACAACTGGCGCAATTACAGAAACAGGTCAGTGCATTGCAAGCGCAAATTCGTCATCAGGATCGCGAGATCAAGGCTCAAACTGTCAGTGCCAGACAAAATACGAGACACCATGGCGCAACACAAAATGCGGCGACTTCCTCGTATGATTCGACGACTAACGATAACAGCAACGTGCCGATTTCCGGTATTTCGACCTTGCCGACCTCCGGCACGACGTACATTCCGGTTGACGTGGATGTACCGGGTCAATCATTTGTTTCAAGCGGTCCCTACATTGGCGTACCGTTGCAATTTTCCGGCTCGAATCTGATTGTGAATACGCCGAGCGTGAACCAGGACGTGGCCTTGTTAAAAGTCCGTAAAAATATTCATGAACGATTACTGGGGCTTGGCGTCATTGAAGAACCGGACCATGCGCATGTGCTCTTGAGCGGACAGGTGGAAGGCCAGGCTTTCTATCAGAATATTGGCGGTGGACCTAACAATACCGATATTGATTTAACCAATGTGACACTGGATACCTATATTTTAGGCCCCAGCCAATGGTTATCTTCGTTGATTTCGTTTACCTACGATAATTTATCGGGTACGGCGGATGGGACGTTTGCCAATAATTCGACCGATCTCAATTCGCGTGTTTTTATCCGACAGGCTTTCTTTACGATCGGTAATTTTTCACAAACGCCGTTTTATGGCACGGTGGGTCAGTACTTTGTTCCGTTTGGTACGTATGCGAGTAACATGGTGAGCAGTCCGCTGACGCTGGATATGGCACGTGTCAAGGCGCGCGCTATTCTGGTCGGTTATCAGCCGCAGGTTGACGACACACCTTATGCGGGTGCCTATATTTTCCAGGGGGATTCGCATGCGGGTGCCACGAATCGTGTGAATAATGGCGGGATTAACCTCGGTTATCGTTTCACGCACAGCAAGTGGGGTGGGGATGTGGGTGCCGGTGTGATTGGCAATATTGCAGACTCTGTGGGGATGCAGGCTGTTGCCAATTCAACGAATACCTTTAACGGGTTTGGTGGTGTGAATGGTACGGGGAATGAGCGCATTGCGCATCGGGTTCCGGCGTATGATTTGCGTGCGATGCTGGATTTTGGCAGTACGTATGATTTGCTGCTGGAATTTATCACAGCGTCCACGGCATTTAACAGTAATGACCTGACGATGAACAGTCACGGTGCGAGACCGAAGGCATTCAATTCGGAATTGTCCTACAGCTTCCAGACGTTTGCGCGTCCAACGGCTATTGCAATCGGTTATGGTTTCACCAAAGATGCGCTTGCGCTGCAATTGCCTGCACAGCGTTATTCTGTGACGGTTAACACATCGGTCTGGAAAGACACGCTGCAGAGTCTGGAATTCCGTCGTGATATGAATTATGCGCAAAGCAGTTTTGCAAGTGGTTCGCTGGTCCCTGCACCCAAATCCAGTGGTCAGCCGAATAGTGTGGTGACGGCACAGTTTGATGTGTTCTTTTAATCATCCGGCACGGCAGCTCATGTTTGCCGTGCCTGTTTTTTAAGCTGGCAATGATTGGCGTAAAGTCGATTGGTCTTGATTTTTTATCAAACTTTCGATTTGTACACGGCAAAATTTTCTAGCCCCACTACGTCGTCCCACACTCCATCTACGTCGTCCCGTACTCCATCTACGTCGTCCCGCGGCTTGTCCGCGGGATCCAGCGTCTTTCACTTCTAAACAAACATTCCGCACACACTCGACAAACAAGGAATCTTATGGAAGAAAGTTATGTTTATATTTTGGCAAGCAAACGCAATGGAACTTTATACGTTGGTTCAACTACAAATTTGGTAAAAAGAGTATGGGAGCATAAAAATAATATTATTTTGGGATTTACATCCAAATATAATGTTCATCAGTTAGTTTACTATGAAGTACACCAGGATTTAATGGAGGCTGCCAAACGCGAAAAAAGATTAAAAAATTGGTGCAGACAATGGAAATTAAATATTATTGAAAAATTTAATCCAACATGGCGTGATTTGTATGATGACGTCACCGCTTGACTGGATCCCGCGGACAAGCCGCGGGACGACGTAGGTGGAGTCCGGGACGACGTAGGTGGAATGCGGGTTAATGAAGCGAGGCAGTTAGATAAAGAACAAGGAAAATGACATGAAAACTAAAATCAAACACACAAAAAGTAGTGGCAATGTTTTTGAAGATATGGGGTTGAAGGACGCCAAAGGACGTCTGGTTAAAGCAGAACTTGCTTTAAGAATTAATCAGATTATTGATGCACGCAAACTGACCCAGAAAGAAGCTGCTCAGATTCTTCGTATTAGCCAGCCCAAAATCTCTGCTATCGTCAATGGAAGGCTGGCTGATTTTTCTATAGAAAGATTAATTGGATTTTTAAACAGGCTTGATCAGGATGTTGAAATTATCGTTCATAACAAACCCGTAAGATCAAAGCGTTCTGCTTTATTTACAGTTGCTTTTGTTTAATGGCGTCATTGCGAACCCGCGTTTTTTGCGGGTGAAGCATCCAGACATCATTCAAAAACTACTTGCCCTTGTTTCCCGGCTTTGGCACTTCCAGAGCGGCTTCCGGTTTTGTTTCATCTTGTATGAGATGAATCACTGCTGCAGGCTGTTTATTTTCTTCAATCAATAACGCCGGTGTTGGCAGCGTCATTCGTTGAAACAAAATGGATCGATTGGTTTTCACGTTTAACACCATGGCACGAGTGTCTGTGAGACATCGTGGAGACAGAAAAGTAACAACATGAGTGATGATATCGAACGGGAATTTTTTTGAAAAATTTTCCGCTAGCAATATAAATCGGATAACCGGATCACGCCAGGCAAGCAAATGAGAAAGATGAGTGAACCCCAGAAAAGCAGCACGTCTTTCAGCCTGTGCAACCCGTTTTCCGAGATGCTCGACATCGTAGCCCGCTTCTTTAAGGGGCATTCGCGCGAGCAAGGGCGTCATGGATGGATTGTTTTGTTCGCAAGTTTTACAGATTAAAAGCATTTTAAAAATATCTTGTGAGGTTGTGTTATCAAAAGGCTTTTCATTTTGGAGTCTTATTTTTTCTTCAAGATATTTTCTCATGCCTGCTTCTGTCAACTGAGGATAATTTTCCTGGACGTGTTTCAAAACATATTTAAACTGGGAAAAATGTAATGATGACATCATGGTAGATAGCGTTGATTCAGTAAGTTCTGTTTCAAAAAGTCGCCAGGGGTCTTCATGATTCCTTCCAGCCAGATAAAAACTGGCCGCCATGCGACCTGTCAGGTAAGGTATATGTTTTTCTTCAACATCTTTATTGCTTCGCATTCTTGCTAAAAATGTGTGGGCGCCCTGGACATTATTCATCTGCGCGAACATGGTTGTAATAGCCGGAAACACTTGTTCTGCAGTATGGTAGCCATAGTTATCCAGCAGAAAAATTGCATCAGGTATTTTAATTGTTTCATTCAGAGCAAAACCATACGCTGCCATTTGTAGAACAGAGTCGAATTTTCTATCACGCAGATCCAGGGGTAACAAATGTATCTTTTCCAGAATGCCGTTGTAGCGGCCCATCATGAGATCGTTTAACAGAGCGTCGAGATTTTCCATCTCGCCTGCCACGGCATATTCGAGTGCGGCATTACGAATCATCTCGAAGGACGTGAGTTGATCGGGTTTGTATTCAGTTGTGTGATCTGATTTCATTTCGTGCCTCCCGGCTTTGGCGTATTTCGAGCGGCTTCCGGTTTGGTAAGATGAACATTCACCTCAGCGACTTTATTCTCTTCAGGCTCAACCGGCGCTGCTGCCAGTCTAAAAAAAGCTGCCTTGTTTGCTGCTACACAGATTGTGAGTGATTGAGCGTCCGGAAAGGGAGAGAAATATTCAACAACAATGCCAATGAGATGATTTGGCATCAGATGGTTTGATAATAATAGATATTGAATGACAGGATCGCGCCATGCGAGAAGTTCTGACAAGCGGGTGAACCCCACCAGAACAGCCAGTTGTTCCGTTTCTTCGATGTCTCGTGTTAATTGTGCTGTATCATAGTCCGTCGATTCCAATTGCTTAAAATAATTCGGGAGCTGTTCAGGCGAAATGGCCTTCACAGTGACAAGTGATTTCAGGACAATTGAATAATCATCCATCCTGTCTTTAAATTCCTGTATTCCCGCGCTTTGATAGAACTGGCGCTGTGATGTCAGTGTTTTTATTTTAATAGCCAGAAATTTTTTCAGGACAGGTTCTATCAATTCCGGACAATGTTTCTGAACGTTTGCCAGCACCGACCGTAATTTATCAACGTCTTCTGAAGATTCGAAATCCGTCATCGTTTTGAGGTAGAATGGGTCCGAATTTTTTTTGAAAAAATACCAGCCTGCTTTCTCATTTCCTTTTTGATAAAAATGAACAGCCAACTGATTTTCCATGTAAATAATATTTTCTGGCGCGATGTTCCTATCCTGTTTCATTTTTTCTAAAATGAGATCCGCATTCTGCACGTTTTTTCCAAGAGCCAGGCCTTGTGCAATCGTGCAGACCCAGTAATTCGTATTTCTATTTTTCTGCCACATTTTTTTAAAGTAATCATAAGCGGCATCCATATGCCCGCCTGCAATAAAACCGGTTAGAGTGGTTAAACGAGTGTGAGGATCATCCTGCAACGGTTTCTGTCCGGCCATACTTGTGTAGAATGCGATGTCTTGCCTGGTATAACCTCCCGTAATGACTTCTCCTCGAAGAATAAGGCCTTCCAGATAAAATTGATTAAAATCCGCCTGATTTTTTTCATACCAGCCAAAATGGGCTTCTCTCAGTTTTTTATCATGCTTGCCGCGAATGAGGCCAAGCACAATGACTTGCCCAAACGATTCGGGGTTTGAAAAAAAGCGTTTGATTTCGTCGATATTTCCACTTAAAGCCAGGGTGTGCGCTATGTTTGTTGCTGTCTCGTGAACCTTGTCAGGGTATTTTATTTTTACAATCGTAAACACGGCAGTTGCCGCTTTGATATTTCCACGTTGTACATGACCTTTTGCAAGGTAAGGCTGAAGATAAGGTATTTCATCCGGATAGTCTTTTTGAATTTGTTTCAAAAACGCAGCGAGTCTTATCGGATCCTGATGGAGTGCAAAACCATATGCGCCTTCCTGAATGACTAAACGCAATTTCCCCGGATTTTTTGTCACGATATCTTTTTTTAAGAGATCACTGAAATGGTTGAGATCCCCAATCATCCCGAAACCCCGCGCGGCGAATCCAGGCGATGCGCCGTTTTCTTCCTGTAATAAAAAATTGACGGCGTTTACCTTCCCGCGTTTTGCAAGTGCCGTGACCGGCGTGCCCAGTTCGGTTTCATTCCAGATATCAATACAGGCCAATTCCAATGCGCGAGCCAAAAGCATCGGATCTTCTGCAAGCGCTGCCTCGCAAACCTGGTCGAAAGGGGGTAGTGCAAAAAATGCAAAATAATCATAATCGCGAGTGTTCATGGTGTTCCTCGTTGTTTTGTATGAGCGCAATTGTACTCGAAATTGGTCAACAAAAACACTAAAACCGCTCATCGGGGGATTTTTAAGAAATGTAGTATAATCAATAAGTTACAAAAATCACGTTGCAGAAGGTTGGCCCGCTATTAAAAATTTATCTGTATAATCATATACTTACATTGCACCCCTCAGTCAGGCGTTTTATCCGGGTATTTACATAAATCACGAATGGGGCAGTCGGGGCAGTTCGGCCTTCGCGCGGTGCAAATATACCGCCCGTGTAAAATCAACCAATGATGTGCGTCATGCTGAAATTCGGGCGGAATGACTTTTAACAATTCTTTTTCGACCTGAAGCGGTGTGTTGCCTTTAGCCAAACCAATCCGCCGACTGACTCGGAAAATATGCGTATCGACAGCCATCGTCGGCTCATTAAAGCAGGTATTTAAAATGACATTGGCGGTTTTTCGACCCACACCGGGCAAGGCTTCGAGTTGCATCCGTTCATGCGGAACCCGGGAATGATGTTGGTGAATCAAAATCTCGCAGGTTTTCAGGATATGTTTGGCTTTTGAATTAAACAAACCAATGGTTTTGATATAACTTTTTAGACCGGCATCTCCCAGTGCCAGTATTTTTTCAGGCGTATTCGCGACTTTAAAAAGCGGTCGGGTGGCTTTATTGACAGAACGGTCGGTGGCCTGGGCGGACAATATCACAGCAATCAGCAGCTCAAACGGGCTTTTGTAAACCAGTTCCGTCGTCGGATTGGGGTTTAATTTTTGAAAGCGCAGGAAAATGTCGCGAATGTGAGTGGGGTTCATAAGGCATATAAAAAAAGTGATCTCAAGCCGGATTGTACAGTATAATCGTGCACCCTTGTAGTTTATTGAGATGATGAAGCCATGCAAAACCCCAATCCTTATTTGAGCGTTGTGATCCCGGTTTATAACGAGCAGGAAACCCTCGAGGAACTCTATCGCCGCCTGACAACCGCGCTTGATAAAATCGGTAAGACATACGAAATTATTTTGACGAATGATGGCAGTAAGGATCGTTCGTCCGAGATTTTGCGGGAATTACACAACCGTCGTCCGTCGCAAATTCGCGTGATTGAATTTAACGGGAATTTTGGCCAGCACATGGCCATCATGGCGGGGTTTGAAAAAGTGCGTGGTGAGATTGTGATTACCATGGATGCGGATTTACAAAATCCGCCGGAAGAAATTGTTAAGTTAGTTGATGCGATGGAAGCGGGGCATGATGTTGTTAATACGCATCGTCTCGGTCGACAGGATACCTGGTGGCGTTTATTTGTGTCGAAAATGCATAATAAATTGCGTGCGTTTATGATGCCGAAACTCGTCATGAAAGATGAAGGCTGCATGTTGCGTGCGTATCGGCGAAATATTGTGGATTTGATGGTGTCGACGGAGGAGAGTACAACCTTTATTCCGGCGCTCGCGTTAAATTATGCGGTGAATCCAACGGAAGTGGGCGTTCTTCATGAAACCCGTTTTGCGGGTGAATCCAATTATAATTTATATAAATTGATTCGTTATAATTTTGATCTCGTGACGGGGTTTTCTGTTTTTCCGTTGCAAGTGTTTACGATGATCGGGATGTTGATTTCGTTTTTCAGTTTTTTGTTTGTGGTGTTTTTGATTGTGAGAAGGCTTATCGTCGGGCCTGAAGTGGAAGGGGTTTTTACACTGTTTGCGATTATGTTCTTTCTGCTTGGCATTGTGTTACTGGGACTCGGTGTGACGGGGGAATATATCGGGCGAATTTATCAGGAAGTGAGAAAACGCCCGCGGTTTGTGATTCGGGATGTGTTGGAAGAAAAGTCGGAAGAAAAATAAAAATAAAATGAAAAATTGTTGATTTTGTTATTTTGGGCCTCAATCGAAGCGTCATCCTGAGGCATCTTCTCGCCGAAGGATCATCCGCTATCTACAAGCTCTTGCAAAAAAGTCTTTATAAATAGCAGATGATCCTTCAGA
>DATIJJ010000075.1:0-47407 GCA_035478795.1 Gammaproteobacteria bacterium
CCGACCTGCCCCTTAGGAGGGGGCTGCGCTATCCATCTGTGCCACCGGGACGTTAGGAAAGACTCGAATTAAAGATACTTGATTACAATCGAAATTAAAACCAGAGAGATGGCCCAAAAAGCCAAATGATAAAGTTGGTACCGAGAGTCGGAATCGAACCGACACGGTGTCGCCACCACCGGATTTTGAGTCCGGCGCGTCTACCAGTTCCGCCATCCCGGCAACCCTAAAAAGAGCGGTGAGTATACCAAAGATCGCTGGAACGTCAATGCCTTCTAAAAGATTTCAAGCGGGTCCACATCCAGCGACCAGCGGACCCGATGCCGCAATGGCTGGGCCTCCAGATGCTGCAACAAGCGCCTCAGCAACCGTTGCAGATGGGGTCGTTCGCTACATTGCAACAGGAGCTGCACACGGTGCTTGCCCGCCCGCCTCGGCATGGGGGCGGAAAGAGGACCTGTGATGCGAACATTTTTTTCATCGGCATGTTCTTTCAATCGCTGTAAAAAATCGATTGCGTGTTTTGATTGATGCGCTTCTGCACGAAACAGCGCGAAAAAAACATACGGCGGCAATTTTGCCTGTTTGCGCTCGGCAAGCAATGTGTGTGAAAAAGTCCGGTAATTTTCACGCACCAATTGAAGCAACAGGGGATGATCCGCGTGACGCGTTTGAATCATGACCTTGCCCGGTTTTTCATGGCGACCCGCACGGCCCGCCACTTGTAATAACAGTTGGCCCATCCGTTCCAGTGCCCTGAAATCCGCACTGAAAAATCCACTGTCTGCATCAAGAACCGCGACCAGTGTGACATTGGGAAAATGATGGCCTTTTGCCAGCATTTGCGTGCCGATTAAAATGTGATGTTCCCCGCTCTGAATACGTTCCAGCATGTCATCCATCGAACCCTTGCGACGCGTGCTGTCCCGATCGATGCGTGCGATAGAATAATCCGCAAATAACGTCGACAACACTTTTTCGATTCGCTCCGTTCCCTGGCCCATCACTTGCAGATTATGCGCGCCACATCCTTCACACTGTTTCGGCAATTTTTTTTGCGCATCACAATGATGACAGCGCAAACACGCCGCTTCATAGTGATACGTCATTCGCACATCACACCGTTTGCATTGCACCATCCAGCCACATTCATCACACAGCATAACGGGCGCAAAACCACGACGATTTAAAAACACCATGACCTGATTGCCATTTTCAAGATGCGTGCGCATTTCAGTTATGAGCGGCGCGGACAACCCTTGCTCCAGGGACATCTTTTGAATGTTTACGACATGAAATTCCGGCAATGTGGCATCACCCGCGCGCGTCAGTAATGGCAGATGCGCATAACGCCCCTGTCTCACATTATGTAATGTCTCAAGCGACGGTGTGGCTGAACCCAACACAATCGGAAAAGTGCCGAAATGCGCGCGCATGATCGCGACATCCCGCGCGTGATAACGAAATCCTTCCTGTTGTTTAAAAGAAAGATCGTGTTCTTCATCAATGACAATCAACCCGAGTTTGGAGAAGGGCGTGAACACAGCAGAACGCGTGCCAATCACAATTTTTGCGTATCCTGATTTCGCAGCCATCCATGCCTGAAAACGCTGTTTTTCCGTGATACCCGAATGCAGACAAACAACCGGCACTGAAAATCGTCTGCTAAAACGTTGAATGGTTTGTGGCGTCAAACCAATTTCAGGCACCAGCACCATGACTTGCTCACCGCGCTCAAGGACTTTCGCAATCGCCTGTAAATACACTTCCGTCTTGCCACTGCCTGTCACGCCATCCAAAAGATGCACTTTAAATTGATGGGATGAAGATTCAATAGCGGAAAGTGCCGCCTGTTGTTCGGTATTCAGCACCAGCGGTGTTTCAGGTGTATGCGAAATATCCCCGGTTTTTTTGGGAGAAACCACCATCGATTTACCCTGCCGTAACCAGGCCGGCAGCGCTGCGGCAATGACTTCCCCGATGGGTGAATGATAATAATCCGCGGCCCACAGGCAGAGTTCGAGAAGATCCGGCGTGAGGATTGGTTCATCATCCAGACAGGCAATCGCCTCTTTTAACTTGTGGACCGGAACGTCTGATTGATCGGTTAATCCCATAAAAATCCCAATCAATTCACGTCGTTGGAACGGGACCTTGATACGCATGCCTTTTTGCAAGCGGTCGATCGGGAAATCAGCTGGCGGTAAATAATCAAAATACCGGCGCAAGGGCGTCGGAACAGCAATTTGCAAGAGGGGCTTTTGGCGTGATTTCATCCTTCGGAGTATAATGGCAATCTGGCCTGATATGGTATACTTTCGGGATAAACTTTTGTCATGACGAGGTGTGTGATGGAACAAACCATAGGCGGTCAATCCCTTTCCGAGAAAATTGAAAAAGCGATTGATCTTCTTATCGAAATGGAACGCATTAAACCGTTTGAAAGTGCCAACGAAAAAGCCACGCTGATTGACCAGGTGAAAGATGCCCTGGAAGCTGCTTTTACAGATAAAAATAATAATGCGCCACGTGCCTTGTTAATGAACGAATCGCAAATGGGAAAAATTTTGCTATTAGTGATTAGCGATGCCATTGCAAACAAATATAATAAAGATCCGGCTTTTGCCAGTGTTGTTGGTATTTTCAAAACAGGCGAGCTCGGAAAAGCACTTTTTGATGTGAGTATGAAACCTGAAGAATCAAAAAAACTTCTCACGCCTTTTTTAATGACGCTCACACCTAAAGGTCCTGGCCAACGAAAAACATGTGAAGAACTTGCCGAACTTATTTTGCAACAAAAATATACCTTTGGTGATGAAGAAAAGCATGATGTTGAGAAAGATCAAACACTCAAAAATAAACTGGATAATCTGTTAGAAAACTATTTTGCTAATATGAAACAATACAACAAGGAAGAATATAACGAGATGCAAGCGTATGGTGCGCCGCGTGATGGCACAAGCCTGACTGAAATGGGCCCACAATTGGGCAATACGATGTCGATGCAAGATGCAGATAATGTGACACAGGGTAAAGGCGGCTATGTCAATATAGACAATGAAACATCCAATATAAACATGAGTGGTGAAGTCAGAACCACGATTGAAGGCAAGGAAAAGGAAATGGGCCTTCTCGATGCCGTTTGCAACGAAATGGAACAGGCGCTTAATCTGTCAAGGTCAAGCACCCCGCGATATACGCCCCCCACCCGGACATAATAAAATATGCTATCCTTTTGAATGGAGCTTGCAACCCTTCAAAAGGATTTCACCATGCATCGTGTTCTTGTTTTTGGGGCAGGAAAAATCGGTTCACTGATTGCAACCTTGTTATCTCACTCCGGCGATTACCGGGTTTGTCTCGCGGATATGCATGTCGACACACCGTATTTGCAGCACTTATTTGCGAAAACTCCGAATCTGGAGCGCGTTAGTCTCAATGCACAAAATTCGAAAGAGATCAGTGAATTTTTGCGTAAAAATCCCGTCGATACGGTTATTTCCAGCCTGCCATTTTATTGTAACAGTGCCATCGCGCATCTCGCCAAAGAGTTTGACCTGAATTATTTCGATTTGACTGAAGACACAAAAACCGCACAACTTGTGACAGAATTATCAAAAAATGCAAAAAACGTTTTTGTGCCGCAATGCGGTCTTGCACCGGGTTTTATCAGCATTGTTACGAATGAATTGATGGGGCATTTTCCAACGGTTGATACGGTCAAAATGCGCGTGGGTGCTTTGCCGATCAATATCAGCAATGCATTGCAATATTCGCTGACCTGGTCCACGGATGGATTAATCAATGAATATGGCAATATGTGTCGGGCGATTATGGAGGGCAAGGAAATTCAACTCATGCCGCTCGATGATCTCGAAGAAATTAAAATCGATGGTCTGACGTATGAGGCATTCAACACATCGGGCGGTATTGGCAGTCTCGCTGATGCGTGGAAAAATAAAGTGAATACGATGAGCTATAAAACCATTCGTTATCCAGGACATTGTGAAAAAATGCGTTTTTTAATGAATGATCTGAAATTAAATGAAGATCGCGAGACATTGAAACGTATATTGGAAAAGGCCATTCCAAAAACAGGACAGGATGTCGTGCTGGTTTATGTATCGGTGACGGGGATGCAACATGGATCCTATAGCGAAGAAAGTTACGTCAGAAAATTTTTTCCAAAAACGCTCCATGGCGTGCAATGGTCCGCGATTCAGTTGACAACAGCTTCAGCACTTTGCGCCGTGATGGATATCATTATGACAGAGCCTCAAAAATATCACGGTCTGGTTAAGCAGGAACAATTTTCATTGAATGATATAAGCGGAAATCGATTTGGGCATTATTATGCATAGACAGGAATTTCAATGGATATTTTAAGCGCGTTCAATCCGGCTAACGGAAAAATGATTGCATCCGTTTACAATGGCAGTGAAATGGATTATGAAAAAGTGATTGTCGAATCACAAAAAGCCTTTTCTGAATGGCGAAAAATGCCTGCACCGAAGCGTGGTGAAATCGTTCGACAGATCGGTGATGCATTACGTCGACAAAAAGAAATTCTGGGTATGCTGGTTTCACTTGAAACAGGAAAATCAAAACAGGAAGGATTAGGAGAAGTTCAGGAAATGATTGATATGGCGGATTTTGCTGTCGGTCAATCACGGATGTTGTATGGCAAGACCATGCATTCCGAGCGTTTTTCTCATCGCATGTATGAACAATGGCATCCGCTCGGTCTTGTCAGTGTGATCACCGCCTTTAATTTTCCGGTTGCCGTTTGGGCATGGAATGCTTTTCTTGCTGCGATTTGTGGTAACACCGTTATCTGGAAACCTTCCCCAAAAACGCCCTTGTGCGCAATTGCCGTGCAAAATATCTGTAATGATGTGATGGCGAAAAATAAATTACACGGTGTTTTTTCCCTGTTCATTACGGATGATAATCGTTTGGTAAAAAAACATGTGGAAGATGAACGCATTTCACTTGTTTCTTTCACCGGTTCAACCCGTGTCGGTCGAGAAATCAATGAAATTGTTGCAAAAAGGCTTGGACGTGTGTTGCTCGAATTAAGCGGCAATAATGCGATTATTGTCGATGAAACGGCTGATTTGAAATTGGCGGTGCCTGCCATTTTATTTGGTGCTGTTGGTACAGCGGGACAGCGTTGCACGACAACGCGTCGTTTGTTTATTCATGAAGAAAACTATGAAAAATTAATTTCGGCCCTTATCAAGGCTTATTCTAAAATAACCATCGGTGATCCGCTGGATGAAAAAAATCTGATGGGGCCTTTGATTGATAAAGCGGCTGTTGAACACTATCAACAAACCATTTCTGATATTAAAAAAGTGGGCGGGAAAATTTTGGTGGGTGGTGAGGTTCTGGATCGCCCCGGTTTTTTTGTTGAGCCAACATTGGTTGAAGCCAAAAATGAGTGGGATGTCGTGCAGCGCGAGACATTTTCACCGATTTTGTATGTCATGCAATATAAAACACTGGATGAAGCAATTGCGATGCAAAATCATTCGCGATTTGGCTTATCGTCAGCATTATTCACCCGTGATTTGAAAAACGCAGAACGGTTTTTATCTACGATGGGTAGTGATTGCGGTATTGCCAACATTAACATTGGTACATCGGGTGCGGAAATTGGCGGTGCATTTGGCGGTGAAAAAGACACAGGCGGTGGTCGCGAGGCGGGATCGGATGCGTGGAAAGCCTACATGCGACGACAAACCAATACGATAAACTGGAGCGATGCTCTTCCGCTTGCACAAGGCATTCAATTTGAGTTGGGCTGAAAATAGTTATAGTAAAACGACACAGAGCGCGCTTAAAAAACAGGAAATCCCTATCACCCAGGACAAGCTGCTTTCAAGAGAAAAATGTGTTGCGAGCGAGCCGGTCGCAAGTTGCAGACATCCGAGCAACAGCATAATAAAAAAATTCGCAAATCCCATCGCGGCACCCACTATTTCTTTCGAGTTACTTGTTGAAATAACCGGATAACCGAGGACTTGCGCGCTCGAGAAAAAACCGATGGCAAAAAACAATAGCCAAATAAAATGAGTTGCATGAAATGCGGCCCAGCAACTGATAAACGTGAGTGCGACACCTGTCATCATCACTCTTTTTTTAGATTGGACCTGATCATATAACCAGCCAAAAAAAGGTGACCCCATGATAATTCCGATAAAAATCAGGCTGACGATTTCTGATGCTGCCATGCTATCCAGTTGTTTGTTATGCAGCAAATATTCCATGCCAAAAAGTGCGCCCAATAGCATAAAAGGCACGCTCATGAGTGCAATGTAAATAGCAGAGAGAGTGTTTTCAGGATTTTTTAAGGCAGAAAATAATTGTGAAAATACATTTGTTTTTTTGGCATGTTCAGAAAATTCAGTACGTGGCAGATTAATTTTAAAATACAATATCAAAAAAATCACGATCCCCATCATTGTTTGCAAAATAGCTGAATTTCGAAGACCGATCGTTTGTAACAACCAGACAAAAGGCGATTGCGCGAAAAATCCGCCGAGAAAGGCGATCGTCAACATCCAGCTGATAACGATACCCTGTTTATTGTTTGGAATGTATAACGCAGCAAGTCGAAAGCAACTGATTAATGCAAAGGCGTGCGCCATGCCCGCGACAAATCGTGCGAGGGTTGACAGAAAAAATGAATTCGTAAAATAAAAAACAGATGAAGACACGAGCAATGACAGGAATGCGACAAGCATGCTATTTCTTGCATTCATTCTATCGAGTATGATTCCAGCCGGAATTAATAAAAATGCATCGCCATATAAATAAGCAGAAGACAACATGCCCAATCCGGTTTGTGACAGATGAAGAACCTGTATACGATTTTCAGCGAGTGCATTGAGAACTGTCATTTGAAAAAAAGCATAAAATGGAAAAAGTGCCGATAACAAACAGGGCACAATAAAATTCCGTCCGGGATGTTGGGTGGGAGTTGGCATGGTCAGGCATTCCGTTTTTTGGGGGATTAGAACATATTTTTGGGGTGGGGTGAAGATAAAAATGAATTATTGGCTTTTATTTATTTCATTTTCAGGTATCATCCTTCAAATTTTCTCATGGATTTTCTATTTTTCATAGAAAAATAGTCAGGATAGATCAGGAGTTTTATATGGCAGGCTTTCAATTCGAGGAGCTCGCTTGGGATGCTGTGATAGATGACATCAAATCTGTTGATGAGCAATTTGCCGAGATCATTCTGGCGCTAAAACCTGAAAAAAATTTTTCTTTTATTAAAATGCGTTACCAATATGGCGATTTTATCTTAAAAAAAGGCGAATTACATTTACCCTGTGATGGAGGTACATTACCCATAAGTAGTTCAAAAATTCCTGATGAATTAAAGTTAAAACTCGGTTACAGCTCCGTTCCCATGGGCCTTATTTTAAATAAAACCGTAGAGGTGTTTTTTGAAACAGAAGATCGTTGTATGCCATCAAAAATTTTTGAGAAAGGAACGATTTTTGGATTATGGGAGGCATTTGATCGAGAGCCCTCTGAATTTATCAAAAAGGTGTGGAATTTAACCGCAGGAACAAGATCGGTCTTTATGCTTCCTAAAATTTCTGATACGGTTTCTCATAATCGTCTAAAGAGAGATTATGCTGTTTGTGCCTATCCCCCGAAAACATTGCTTGGCCACCACGGTGTTTTCACCGAAATTGCAAGAAAAGCAAAAAGCGACTGGCATTGTGACGTTCTGTTTTTCACAAAAGATTGGCTGATGGATCAAGATAATCTGCTTTTTATAAAGCTGCATAAACGCTGGTTGAAGGAAGCATGGAATCAATCTTATAACTGCCGTAGCCAAATGAGTTATGACGTGGCCTGGGAAGAATTTTCAAAGGAACTTAGCCGACGAAATTATAAGCCCAGAGCAGGCTCAATTAACATAATCAAACATTTGATAACGATCGGTGAAGGTATATTTCCCGGGTTTATTCCTGCTTTGGAGGATGAATCGGCTTTACCTTTAGGGCTGATTCAAAAGGCATATAAAGACAGTTACTTATTAAAAAATTATGCGCCAGTCATTATGCATCCGCATCATATGAGAAAAAAGGGTGAAAGTGTCTACTATTCCTTGTCTATGCCTACTCAATTGGGTTATTTTGCCCAGGCAAGTGCGGCTCCCAGTATCATGGGAGATTTACGGGAATTAAAACAGTTGATTGGTATTTTGCAAAATTTAACGTTGGATAAAATGGTCGAGTACCATTTTTTTCATTCGGATAAGGACACCTTTGGAGAGATCAGACAGGCTTCCGAGATTCCCCGGGAAGATGGTCGATTTGATGTTTATTACAAAAGATATCAGGATCCCTGGTTTTGCGATAACAGTCATTTTTGGCGGGGATGTATCAGAATAGATTCCATTTGATTTGTTTGGGTGTCAGGCATCAGACAAATTGCAAATAAGTCCTGATTATTTTACTTTTCGCTTCCTCATAAACATTCTTGTCAATGGTAACTTCCAAATCGCCCTGTATGTGATAGGCTCCGCAAGTGAGACGCATATTTTCATTCTCATTTTTATTTTTAATGACTTTCTCAATCATCAAGATTCTTGGGGTAATTAAATCATAATAAATGCAGCTTTCTTCAGGAGTTGCAGGCTCGGCAAGTAGCTTCTCATTAAAAAAAATATCAATACGATTGTTTACCAGGCGTGGAATACGTTTATAAATATCTTTTTCTTTGTCTGAAAAAGAAGGCGTCAGATGATTAAAAAGTGTTTCCAGCATTAAATAGAGCTGATAAATTCTGTTTCTATGCCGTTTGTTATAAATAAAATCCGCGCAATCACTTTTTTTCTTCAATAATGAGTCCAGACTTCCAATGATGTAATTGGCATAATCGTCCAGAATGCCGTGAGTGACATAACGACATTGGATATCAATGGCCTTATCATGAGCCTGACACTCATAGCCTTCATTTTTCAGTTGAATAAAATGATCTTGCTCAATGATAAGAATAAAATGGTCGAGGACTTTTTTGTCAAACGTGGCCAGAATTTCAAATAATTTTTTTCTGAAAACTGAAGCAATCATTGAGGGTGGCATGGGTTCATTCTGTTTGATGCCGAGATAACAATAATAACGTCGGATGTTTTTACTTAAAAAGGTTTTATCCTCCAGTGGCTCAAAGCCAAAGGGAGAAATAACTTCCATGGCGCATATATTTTTCATTTCATGACAAACAGTTGAAAGCAGCTGTCGCCATAGAAGATTATTGAAAGGTGTGGAAAAAGGGCTAAGGCGGGTTTTTGAAGGATGTTCCATGGCCAATATCGCTCATCATTTGTCGGCGGTGTAAAAACAAGTTTTCTATTCCTGACTAGCCTCGACAAGATAAAAGCTTGTTTATTATGGGGCATATTTAATTTTTGGCGATTCTAGCATGGAAACTGATGTGAAACCACCAACTTATTGTGTAATGCAAGAACATTTTAAATAAAATCGATTTTTGATTGTTCAGCGGCTTGTTCCCTTTTCTTGTTTATTTGGTCTATTTGTCTGGATGATAAAAAATCAGGCATTGTTTTTGCGTGTAAATTTCGTATGCAAAATCTTCCCACATTTTTAGCTGATGCAATTTTTCGTGTCCTGCTATAGTGTTGCAAGCCTAAAAGATGATATTTAACAAGGCAGTTCGGAATAAGGATTATTTATGTCAGCAATGGAACCCCTGTGTCGTCTCGCGAGTATCGATCCGACAAAATTCACCAGAGAAGAAAAATTTATCATTGAAATGGAGCTTTTTACGCGGATATGCGAGGTGCTTGGAGAAGAATTTAAAACAGGATACCAGAATTATTTTCGACTTTTGAAATGTGATGCAGAGATGGAGAATGCAGTAATGGAAGCAAATTTTTTACGTTGTCTCATTAATGATATTTTATCAACAGAAGAGTACACCTTGTCTGGTATTGCCCGCTATACACAGACACCAGAGGATGTGGTGTATGAATTGGCGACCGGGTTGAACACCAATCCTTCTGCTATTTTTTTGAGAAAAATAATTGAACTACATCGATTCGTCAGGCGAGAACTTTATTCCATGATAATAGAAAAAATTATGACGGACTATTTTAAAAATAAATAATCTAAAAAATCATCCTGTTTATGGTTATTTTAGGCCTCTATTCACGCGTCATCAACCATTTTGATTTGTTGTTATTAGAAGCCTCAATCGGAGCGTCATCCTGAGCGCGTTTTTTAGCGAAGGATCCGCTGCTATTTACAAATTTTTTGCAATAACTTTGTAATAGCGATGGATCCTTCGGCGAGAAGATGCCTCAGGACGACGCGCGGATAGAGGCATAAAATGCCAAAGCGCGGTTATCACCCGGGACGCATCCCGGGACTGCTCTCCACCACAATGCCATTTTCCCTGGCCTTCCCAAGGAAGCTATCACAGAAATCCTGCGATGCATGCTTTCTTACAGCATCAAATAATCTTTTGGAATAATCAGGGCCCAACTCTTGTGTACAATTCAGGAGAACGTCAAGTGTTTCTGTGTTGCTTGCACAAATTGCCAGAGTGTATAAATTATCTGAAGTGACATCAGGATGGTTCAGATATTGCTTAAAAAGAGTCGGCAGTGCATTACTTTTTATGGCTTCCAGAATGGCGCTGGTGAATTTGGCTGTTCTGTCACAAGCATTTTTCGTTTCTGCTGCGATGTCAATCAGCGCAGCCACACAAAGAGCGCGCAGCCATGGATGCCAATAATGATACCCGTAGTCTTCATCATCTATTCGGTCCATTATTCTACTCCCCGTTAAAAAAAATGCTATGGTCCAGGCGCCTGTTGTAACAATTGAAGTCGCTGATAACTGGCGAACAGGATTGTGTCTTGTTAAGGACGTATTTTTTTTGTCTTTGGGTGCCTGCATGGCAGAATAATATCGTAACGGTGATGCGTTGGATGTGGTTGGATAAGCAACAGTTTCTGATGGCATTTTTGGTGTTGATGACAAAACGGTTTTTGTTGCGTGTATTAAAAATTTTCTATAATGAGACAACATTTTAATTCCTTTTGTAAAATTGATTCGCGTTATTTGCGCCACCGTATTTATTATCTCTGAGGACGCATCCCGGGACCATTCGTCACAAAAATATTTTTCTGTTTGGCTGTTTCAATAAATAAATACTTGACTGTCTCCGGCGCATTTTCTCCTACAGCATCAAATAATTTTTTGACGGCACCTTGGCCCAATTCCTGCGCGCTTTCCAGAAAAATTTCAAGCGTTTCTGTCCGGATCGCATTATTTACCAGTCTGTAAATGTCAAATGATGTCTTATTGACATCGTTTAAGTGACGTTTAAAAAAATCTGGCAATGCATTTTTATCGCTACTTGCCTTGCCGTCAAAAATACCACGACTATACTCGGTATCTTTATCATAAACATCTTTCAATGCTGCTAAAAAACTGACAGTTACCGCTAACCCAAGGCAAGGCAGCCATAAATGTTCATATATATCGTCATTCTCATCCTCAAGTATCACACCCCATGCTTTATACGCGACGGAGAGAGCCGTCACACCCCACATGCCCTGTACAACGCCTAAAGTGAGTGATGATAATTCGCGAGCAGGCGTGTGTTTTTTTAAAGAAACATTTTTTTTGTCGTTGGGTGTCTGCATGGCAGAATACTGTCTTAAAGGTGATGCGCTCAATGTGGTCGGATAAGTAACAGTTTTCGAAGGAAGTTTTACGGCGGATGACAAAACAGTTTTTGTTGCGGGTATTAAAAATCTTCTGTAATGGGATAACATGTTAATTCCTTTTGCAAGATTGATTCGCATCAAATCATACAGCGGAATTCAGATGTGTCAATTAACCCATACACAAATATTTTATTTCAAGATATTCTTCAATGCCATATCGCGATCCTTCACGCCCGATACCGGATTGTTTGTATCCACCAAAAGGCGCCACTTCTGTTGACATGATGCCTTCGTTAACGCCCACCAGACCACATTCCAGCGCTTCTGCCACTCGCCAGATGCGATGAATATTTTCGCTGTAAAAATACGAAGCCAATCCGAATTCCGTATCATTTGCAAGCGAGATCACTTCCTCTTCTGTTTTAAAACGAAACAAGGGCGCCACAGGACCAAACGTTTCTTCATGCGCAATGCGCATTTTATTTGTCACCTCTGTCAAAATCGTCGGCTCAAAAAATAATTTTCCGGCAGAATGTGAATCACCGCCGGTCATCATTTTTGCACCTTTTGAAAGCGCATCTGCAATATGCTCTTTGACTTTTTGAACGGCATCCTGATTAATCAAAGGACCTTGTTGTACATCTTTATCCAGGCCATTACCCACTTTTAATTTTTTAACGGCTTGTAATAATTTTTCAGAAAACAGATCATAAATATTATCGTGCACAAAAATACGATTCGCACATACACACGTTTGTCCGGTATTGCGGAATTTGGAAGCCATGACGCCATTGACCGCTGCATCGATATTGGCATCCTCAAAAATAATAAACGGCGCATTGCCGCCTAATTCCAGCGATATTTTTTTCACTGTGTCAGCACTTTGTTTCATTAATAACTTTCCAACCGCAGTGGAACCTGTGAAAGATATTTTTTTAACGAGTGGATTGGTCGTTAATTCCAGCCCGATTTTTTCAGCAACACCGGTGATGACATTTATGACACCGGCCGGAATACCTGCTTTTTCGGCGAGAGCGGCAAGAGCCAGTGCTGAAAAAGGTGTATCTTCTGCCGGTTTAATGACAACCGTGCAACCGGCAGCAAGGGCAGGCGCACATTTTCGTGTGATCATCGCCATTGGAAAATTCCAGGGTGTGATGGCACCGACCACCCCCATCGGTTGTTTGATCACCAATAGATGCTGGTTCGGTTTGTTCGATGGAATAATGTCACCGTAAACACGTCGCCCTTCTTCAGCAAACCATTTGATAAAGGCATTGCCATAATCCATTTCACCGCGCGATTCTGCGAGTGGCTTGCCTTGCTCAAGTGTCATGAGTGTTGCAAGATCTTCCCTGTTTTCATCAATCAATTTTGCCCAACACCATAAAAAATCAGCGCGTTCTTTGGCAGTGAGCGCACGCCATTTTAAAAAAGCCGTTTGTGCGGCTTCAATCGCGCGTGTTGTTTCTGTTTTTCCACATTCAGGAACGTGACCCAGAACAGTCTGATCAAAAGGATTCACGACAGCAAACGTTTTTTGATTATCCGCATTCGTCCATTTGCCGTTGATAAAACACTGCTCGCGAAAAAGGGATGGATTTTCAAGTTGCACGGAATTCTCCTGACAGACATTACAACAATCTTTCAAACAGTGCTTTCACCATCGGTTGATGATTCCAGTTTTTCATAAATCGTTTGATATCTTTTTTATAGGCCTGATTGGCTGTATGTTGTGTTTTATGCTCTTTCATGCCATCAAGATCAAGCAGCACAGGCTGGTCGCGTTCAATCAGGATATTGGTCGCTTTCAAATCGCCATGACTCATTTTTAATTTCGCAATATTTTTGAACAGGTCTAAAACACGTACGGCGATTTTTTCGAAATGCGCATCATCCGGTTGATAATGTTTAAAATAATCCGACAGATTTTGGCCTTCAACATGCGCCATCATAAAATAGGATTTACTTTTAAATCCCAAAAAATGTTTTTCAATGAAAGCAATCGGTTTGGGTGTTGCAACGCCAAATAATCGGAGGGTGTTCGCGAGTTTCCAGGATTTTCTGGCGCGTGTTTTTCGAAGCGTTCGACGCATCCAGTGCAAGGGATTTTTCATGTTATGCCGTTTGATGACAACTGTTTCCTGACCGATGCTAAGTCGGATGACAGTTGAACTCTGACCGGCTTTTAACACTTCCATTTGCGTGTGGGCAAAGGCACTTTCGGGATGATTGAGAAAAGCTTGAAAATCCGGGGAAAGATAATGGCGATCATACATACCCAAAGACGTTGTTTTTTGAATGCTGGCAAAGGCAGAACAATTGCGCTGGATCTTTTTTTGGTAACTTTCAAGACGTTTTTTATTCCATTTTTTAATCGATGCATGCAAAAACCGGATGTCTTTGGGTTTGACCAGCCAGCCGCGGGATTGAGCGTACATCTGAAACAATGTGTTGTGTAAGGATTCCGTGCCAACACCCAGTTCAGAAAAAAACAGTGCAAGATGTTCGAGGCTCATGTCTTTTGGCAGCAATTCATGAAAATTCTCGATGTTGCCACCATCCAGCGTATAAACCTGATTGCCTTTGATCAGAAAATTTTTGAAATGCAGGTCATGTTGCAGAATGCCAAGCACATGCTGTGTGGCAAGTTCAATGGTCACAGCCTGCAGAATGGGCATCAATTCTTCAACGCTGGATTTTTGCTGCCAGAGATCATCCAGATTGGTTGCATCCGTAATGTATTCCAATACCAGCACGTAGGCGTGTCCCTTAAACAACGGGCCATGAAACAGAATGCGTGGTGTCGGAATGCCTGAGGCGAGCAACGATTCGATGCCTTCACGCTCTTCATCAGCGTGGCGTTTTGCATGGCGCGAACTGTGGAAGAGTTTGACTGCGACCGGCTGCTCATTCCACGTACCCGCTAACACCACGCGTTTTTTGGGCACGATACGGAGCACGGTTTCACAGAGAACCGGCGGATCCTGATCTGTCAGTGTCAATTGAAAAGGGTTATCGGCACTTGAATGGATGTGCGTCAGGGTGTGCCATGTCAGCTCTTTACTCTTTTCCAGGGTGTCATGGGGTGTGTCGTTGATATAACCGGTCACCACGTTCTTTTATCCTCTGCCAAAAATGGGTTTCATTGTTCAGGATGTGTTTCAAAGGTTTGTTGCGATATGCTTTCATAAAACGTAACAAATCTCGCCGGGTTAATCCAGCGTCTTTGCTGGAAAAATAGAGTCCGGCGAGATCCTTTACGAGCCAGCGCGTTGGGACTTGCCTGCGCACATTGGCGCGATGCAAATCAATCAGCGATAATATCGGCGTTTTTTGAGGTTGAAGCGATGCAAGATCCAGCAAAAAATGGCACAAATAAAAATCGCGATGGTTCACGCCATGTTCGTGCAAGGTGCGAGCCATCCTTGCAACGCACTTTATCAAGTGTTGTTTGAGTTGAAAAGGCGGTGGCGTGCTTTTCCAATCCTTACAAAAATCTTCAAGCGACACATGCGCTGGTATTTCATGTGTTAATAAAAATGACCGCCGCGTCGCCGGATTGACCCCCTCCCATCCATAACCTGCAATGACGGGTGCGGGAATATTCAGTTCAGCAAGGCGTTTTAAGGCAAGCCATTCATTTTTTGCGCTGATCACAGGCAGCCGTCCCTGGAACACATTTTTAAAAATTTCCCGGTATCCCACGCCATAATGCTGTTTTAAAAAATACGGCTTGCCGTTCAGGATGACGCGTTGGGTGCGGCGATTTTCCAGTTCGCGAAAAACTTCGCCGCGCAATGCCATCAGCTGGGGAAACAGGGGTTTATCCGATGAAAAAGCGGATATCAGTTCAGGATCGAGTATCAGCATACAGGGATTCTATCACATCAACTGCCCGTTTCGGCATGTCGTAAATGTCGGCTGTTTTTGAAAAAGTGATACCGTTTTGTCGCCATGTTTCGCGTTCAGGCGATAATAACATCGCGTGCAATGTCTGATTAAAACTGTTTTGTTGAAAAGGCGAGGCAAGTACGATACCGGCACCCGCTTGTTGAATGTAATCGGCATAACCACACACATCAGTCGTCAGCACCGGCAACCCCGAGACCACGGCTTCAAGCAACACGGTGCCGGTATTTTCATGGTAGGCCGGGTGGAGCAACACATCCGCCGCCAGCAAAAAACGCGAGACATCCTCGCGCCCACCCATGAAAAAAACCTGTTCGGATAATCCGGACGCTCTCGCCTGTCTTTCAAAACGGGTTGGATTGTCCTTGCCGATAACAAATAATCGCGTGCGTTTTTTGAGTGTTTCTGGCAGGGCTGCAATGCCTTTTAAACTACGATCAAGGCCTTTGGTGCGAAATCCGGAACCGACCATGAGCGTTAAAAAATCATCCTGGCGAATGGCAAATTCATCACGCACAGCCCGACGAATCTCTTCTGCATTGGCGGGCGCCATGCGATCTCTCGCAATCCCTGGCGGCAGTAAATGAAAACGGCTTGCTTCGGTGCCATAATAACGCATAAATTCCGGCTGTTGTTTTTTTGAAATGAGCAAGATCTCTGTTTTGGACGGTTTCGCAAAAACGGCTTTTTCGAACGCCAGCAAATGCCGATAGCGCGGCAGGAGTCGCTGCCACGTCCGCATTTTTGCCTGAAAACAGGTGTCCGCCGCGTAATACACATGAAGTCCGGGCATTTTATTAAAACCCACCACGAGATCGTAATTTTTATCCGCCAAAACCGGTTTCAGGTGTTTCACAAAGGCCTTGCTTCGCGTGTGGTTTTGCAAGCCCCTGACCGGGATTTCGGTGACTGGCAAGCGTGGATCGCGCGGCCCTTCCCAGCGCATTGTGTAGACATCGATCGTATGCCCGCGTTTCAGGCATTCGTCAGCAATCCGCAGGAAATCCCGCTGAAGACCGCCAAATTGAAAATATCGGAAGAGACAAAAGGCCAGTTTCATCAAACTCACTTCATTCATTCTTTTGCCACAGAATATCATGCATAAAATGAATTGACCTCATTCATTTAGATCTGTTATATTTTTGAGCATTTTAATCATTATTGCAGGATAGTTTTCATGAAAAAATTAACAGCGCTTTTATTGACGACCGTTTTTTTAATGCCTTGCGGTTTTGCAGAATCCGGTGGAGCGCCTGTCGTGACTTTGCCTGCCTCGGATGAGAATGGCGTGTTGGCGAAGGCGGTGTCTGTCGACAAGACCATGCAACTGGTTGCAACGACCCGGCATGAAGAAGATGCAGCCCTGCCGTATCAAATCGACACTGTTTACCCACAAATTGAAGGCGATAACCTGTCGGCCTTTGCGCAGCAATTTAATCATTTGGTCGAGAACCGGGTCAATGAGAGCGTGCAGCAATTTAAAAATTATGTGAAGGCGGATATGCCGCACATGCAAACGCTGCCGGATTCGCTGAAGCATAATTCATTTAAAATGGATTATACCGCGGATGTATTGAAACCCGGCAATGCGACATTAATCAGTGTGCGTTTATCGGTTGAAGGTATGCAGGCAGGCCGTGCGCATCCGTATCATGTTCATGAAACGTTGAATGTTGATTTGAGTACTGGCAAGGAATTGTTGTTAAAGGATTTTTTCAAACCGGGCGTGAATTACCTGACTGTTTTTTCGAAATATGCCAGCGCGAAATTGAATCAAAAACTGCAGGACAAGTGGATGATAAAAGATGGCACGGCGCCGCTTGCCAAAAATTATGCCAAATGGAATTTGAATAATCAGGGTATTTTGATCACGTTTGAAGAATATCAGGTCGCGCCGTATGTAGATGGTGCACAGGAAGTGGTGATTCCATGGAGTGTATTAAAAAACCTTATCGAGCCGAAGGCGGTGATTGCGGCTTGCGTGAAAACACCGGGCGGATGTGATTCACAAATTTAATTCGTAACGGACGCTGCGCCCGCTGCCCAATTGTTTTAAAATATGCATCGAAAAAAGTTGCTGTAAATCACGTGTGGCTGTTGCCTTGGATGTTTTGGTGATGGCCATGTATTTTCTTGCGTTGATCCCGCCTTCAAACGGTTTGATACCGGATCGCATCATGCGTTTTATCACTTTCAACTGACGTTCATTCAGGACTTCTTCAAATTGATCAAAAAACGCAGCTTTTTTGAGGATAAAATGAATTTGTTTTTCAACGAGTTCTTGTGAGCCTGATACGACCTTGATGAAATAACGGATCCATTCTGTGATCTCCAGTGTGCCTGAACCGGCTTTTAAAGCGGCATAATAATCCTTTTTTTTTGCCTCGATAGTTTGTGACAGACTTAACATGACAGGATATCCGAAACCTTGCGACAAGGTTTTTTCAGCAAGAGCGCGACCGATTCTGCCATTGCCATCGTCAAACGGATGAATACTTTCGAAGTACAAATGGGCGATGGCTGCCCGTACGGGAGGAAATTGAATGGCCCGTGGCTGATTGGGCGCGGTTGCATTGAACCAGGTAATGAATTTTTTCATTTCATCAGGCACTCTGCTGGCAGGCGGTGCCTCATAGTGCACGATCCATCTTCCCTGATGTCCTGAAACAATTTGCATCGGTTCTTCGCTCATTCGCCAGTGACCGACTCTTAAATCAGGACGAGGAACGTGCGCCATCAGCATGAGATGCCAGTCAAATAATTTCTCTTCTGTGAGAGGCTGATTGAATGTATCGCGCACATCCAGCATTAATTCCGCGATGCCATGCGCGCGCCTGTCTCGCACCGGATGATTTTTCGGGTACAGCCCAAGGCTGTTTTTGATGGATGAGCGAATGTCCATGCGACTGATATGTTCACCTTCAATTTCAGAGGTGTTAACGGCTTCTTCCACCATGAGATTGATGATGGCATCTGTACGCAGATGTTCGGCCAGATGCACGAGATTGCCATTCAGAAAGCCCATTTTTTCTGAAATGGAAAGCAGGGCTTCGAAGAGATCCGATAAGTCATAACGGAAATTCGGCCAGTCGGGGTATTGCCAGTTCCAGGTTGTCATGAGCCGATTATAATGGATAATCGGCTCATAAATCAACTCAAACATGAGCCGATTAGACTGCTTAATCGGCTCATGCTGACTGAGAAAATATCTGTAACATTATGATTATACAGGATAATTTCGATATCGCGACAAGGCTGTCGCGAGCCGTGTTTTATTAAGTTATTGATTATATTGAAGTTTTTATTTTTCGGCGATTGGGTGATTTAGGGGTAAAATCACATATCTTTATGATTAATAAGGAAAATTTTAAATTTTTCAGTCGGGTTCATTTTCTATTTGCCGAATTGTCCCCTCAATCCAGTTTTTCGCCTGAAGCAATACTTCATCCGCCGCCCGGTTTTTCGTTTCAATCAAAGGTCCTATGATGATCTGAACCGTGCCGGGTTTTTTGATAAAGCCTCGCTTTGGCCAAAAGCGTCCCGCATTGTGTGCCACGGGAATGATGGGATAACCTGTCTCAACCGCCAGTCTCGCACCACCCGCTTTATAGTGCCCGACCTTTCCATACGGAATGCGCGTGCCTTCCGGAAACACTAAAATCCAGCGGCCCGCATCAAGACACGTTTTGCCCTGTGTGATAATTTGTTCCATCGCGCCGGATTTTTTACTGCGATTGATTGCGATGGGGTCAATGGCCAAAATGCCCCAGCCAAAAAAAGGAACCCATTGCAATTCACGTTTTAAAATAATCGTCACTTCTGGAAAAATAGTTGGCAAGTAAAATGTTTCCCAGGTCGATTGATGTTTCGATAAAATGATCCCGGGTTGATTCGCTGAAATATTTTCCAATCCTTGTACGCGATAATCGATGCGACAAATGATTCTTAATAAAAAAAGAAGATAGCCCGTGAAGCCTGCGATCATCGCATAACGCGTTTTAAAAGGCAGTGGTAATATTAAAAGACAGGAAAAACTGAAGAAAAAAATGCTGAGTGCCATCAAAATCGAAAAAATCAGGGAACGAATAAATAAATTGGCCTGATATAAGAAAGACAGGATTTTTTTCATAAATTCGCCTTTGTTATTTTATCTGCATGAATCACATAATTGACTGCATCTTCCAGGGTTTGAAACCGTGGGACATCCAAAAGCTCAGGGTGGGTTTCAGTTCTCGCTTTTTCGAGTGGCGATAGAACCAGCAGCGGTTTGCATCCGGCCGCTCTTGCCGCCTCTACATCCGTCAATTTATCACCGATGAAAAAAACGGTAGCAAGATCAACCGCATATTTTTTTTGTATCTGCAAGAGAAGACCGGGTTTGGGTTTTCGACATTCGCAATCTTCTGTCGGCAAATGAGGACAGAAAAATATGTCTTCAATGTGTCCGCCGAAAGAAGCCAGTTCAGATTGCATTTTTTCATGAATCAAATCCAGTGTTTCGACAGTGTAATATCCACGCCCGACACCGGATTGATTGGTCGCAATGATCACGTAAAAACCTGCCCGATTCAGCATGGCAACGGCTTCAAGGCTGCCTGGAATCGCGTGCCATTCCTCCGCTGATTTGATGTAATCGTAAGAGTCATGATTGATAATGCCGTCACGGTCTAAAATAATAATTTTTTTCATTGGAGTAATGCTATATCGGCTGCGCGTAAAAATAATTCGCGCAATTGTTTTAACAGTAATAATCGGTTTTCACGCCGCGGTTTATCTTCCGTCATGACCATCACGTGTTCAAAAAAATGATCGACCGTTTCACGCAATCCGGCAAGTTCAGTCAGCACGGTTTGATAATCCCCCTGATCAGACAGCACAGAAATCCTGCCCGATTTTTCAGCTAACCGGGCTGCCAAAGCGCGCTCGGCATCGTGTTCAAATAATTTTTCATCAAGATGCCTTGCTTCTATCGCACCATTTGTTTTTGCCAGAATATTTGCAACCCGTTTGTTTGCGATGGAGAGCGATTCGGCTTCCGGTAATTGTTTGAAATACTGTACGGCCAAAATGCGCAGATGAAAATCATATAAGCTGGAAATGGGCAGTGCCGCAACCGATGCAAATACATCAGGCGAAATACCCTGATCCTGATACCAGGGGTTGAGTCGATCAAAAATAAAATCACGCACAGCTGAAACGACATCGCGGTTTTCCAGTTTGTCGCGCAAGTTGTCTGCCGCCGATTGAATCAATTTTTTGAGATCGAGATTGAGTTTTTTTTCAATTAAAATGCGCAACACACCGAGCGCTGCACGGCGTAGCGCGAAAGGATCCTTGTCACCGGTGGGCATCTGGTTAATACCAAATATGCTGACCAGTGTATCGATGCGATCAGCCAGTGCCACCACACAACCGAGCGGTGTTTCGGGCAAGGCATCGCCTGAAAATCGCGGCATATACTGCTCACGAATTGCCTCTGCCACTTCTTTATTTTCCTGGTCGTGAGTGGCGTAATAAAATCCCATGACACCTTGCAATTCCGGAAATTCACCGACCATTTGTGTCGTTAAATCCGCTTTGGCGAGCAACCCTGCGCGTTTTGCTTTTTTGGGATCGGCCTGAATTGTTTCAGCAATCAAACCGGCGAGATATTGAATGCGTTCTGATTTTTCAAAAAGGGTTCCCAGTTTCGCCTGAAAAATACTCTTTTTCAAATCATCCACGCGATCGATCAATCGACGTTTTTTGTCCGTTTCAAAAAAGAAGGCCGCATCCGATAAACGCGCTCGCAAAACACGTTCATTGCCTTCGATGACCCCTTCGCTATTTTTACTTTCAATATTGCTGATCGTCACAAAAAAAGGCATCAGCTGATTTTTAGCATTCATCACGGGAAAATAACGCTGGTGATCCTGCATCGCGGCAATGATGGCATCCGGCGGCACTTGCAGAAATGTTTCATCAAACTGGCCGTAAAGTGCAACAGGCCACTCGACAAGCCCTGTGACTTCATCCAGCAAATGATCATCCATCACAACATGCAAGTCAGGGTGATTTTTCAGACTCTCTGTAGCCGCCGCGCGAATCCATTCCTTGCGCTGATTGAAATCGACAATCACATGGTGACGTTTGAGTGTGGTGACATAATTTGCAGGTTTTGCAATGGAAAGAAAACCTTTGCTATGAAAACGATGGCCGCGCGTTTGTCGCCCCGTTTGGCAGCCAAGGATTTCTGCATCGATAATAGCTTCACCATACAACATTAATACGGATTTGACGGGCCGAACAAATTGCGCAGATCCCGCACCCCAGCGCATGCGTTTTTGAATGGGCAATGAAGCAAGTGCCTGTTCAACCAGGCCGGGCAAAATGGCTTGCACCGTTTTTCCGGCAACGGATTGTTTATAACTCACCCATTCACCTTCCGGTGTTTTGATGATAGCAAGCTCGTCAGCCGTCACGCCGCAGGATTTTGCAAAACCAAGACAGGCCGGTGTCGGTTTTCCGTCTTTATCATAAGCAGCCGATCGTGCAGGACCTTTGCGTTCTATTGTGTGATCGGGCTGTTTTTCATTTAGTTTTTTTACCAGTACGGCAAGTCGTCTCGGTGTTGCAAAAAAAACAGCATCACGATATTGCAATTCGGCTTTTTGAAGACGTGTTTTAATTTCATCGAGAAAATAACTTCCGAGAGAAGAAAGCGCTTTGGGCGGCAATTCTTCTGTCTGTATTTCAATTAAAAAATCAGCCTGTTTAAGGGGCAATTGACGCATTGTTCTTGTCCTGCAATAAAGGAAAACCAAGCGCTTCACGCGCATTAAAATAACTTTCCGCGACCTGTTTTGTTAACTGTCGAATTTTTAAAATATAACCTTGTCGTTCAGTGACGGAAATGGCACGTCTTGCATCCAGCAAATTAAACGTGTGGGAAGCTTTCAATGCCATTTCGTAGGCGGGCAGCGGCAATCCGATTTCAATCAATCGCGTACTTTCCTGCTGGAAGGTGTGAAATTGTTGTAGCAGCATGTCGACATTCGCACTTTCAAAATTGTATTTCGACATTTCCACTTCATTTTGATGAAACACATCGCCGTATGTCACAACCCCGGTCGGTGTTTTGCACCAGATGAGATCATAAATGTTATTGATGTTTTGCAATGGCATGGCAAGGCGTTCAAGACCATATGTAATTTCACCGGTCACCGGGTTGCACGGGAGACCACCGACTTGTTGAAAATAGGTAAATTGCGTGATTTCCATGCCGTTCAGCCATACTTCCCACCCAAGGCCCCAGGCGCCGAGTGTCGGGGATTCCCAGTTATCTTCCACAAAACGAATGTCATCTGTCAGCGGATCAATACCGAGTGCGCGCAGGGAATCAAGATACAATTCCTGAATATTGTCGGGGGATGGTTTCAGCACAACCTGAAATTGATAATAATGCTGCACGCGATTGGGATTTTCACCGTATCGCCCGTCCGTTGGCCGACGACTGGGCTGTACGTACGCCGCGCGCCAGGGTTCAGGTCCAATGGCACGTAAAAAACTCGCGGGATGAAACGTGCCTGCGCCCACTTCCATATCAAAGGGTTGTTGAATGACACAGCCTTGTTCGGCCCAAAAAACTTGCAGCGCTGCAATCATACCCTGCAACGTCCTGACGTCATGAGACAATTTTTTCATGAGAAAACCACCCGTTTTATTCTGGAGAAAGTATACCTGTCAGCGGGATTTAGTGATAGCCAATATCCGCGCGAACTTTTCCGCGAAAGACCCAATAGGACCAGGCGCTGTACATCAGGATAATGGGCAATAAAAACAGGGTGCCGACAATCAGGAAGGCTTGTGAATCCGGTGAGGAAGCCGCTTGCCAGAGCGTAAAATGCGGCGGAACAATCATCGGAAAAAGACTGATGGCAATGCCAATATAGGAAACAAGAAAAAGGCCAATGGCACCGATAAAGGGTGCGATTTCAGAACGGTTATTGAGCGAGCGCCATTCAAACCAGGCGATCAGGAGGGTGATCATCGGCACAGGCGACAACCAGGCGATATTCGGCCAGGAAAACCAGCGTTTGGCAATCGAAGGATCCATAAACGGTGTCCAGAGAGAGGCAATGCCAATGGCAATCAGGACGGCAAGGAAACACCAGCGTCCCTGACGACGCGCGCGCGCCTGTAATTCGTCCTCGGTTTTTAAAATGAGCCAACCGGCACCGAGCAAGCCATACCCGAATACCAGCGCCAATCCCGTGAACAGGGAAAAAGGGGTAAAACAGTCAAGGGAGCTTCCCGCAAATTGTCGGCCTTCGACAGAAAATCCTTGAATAAATGCACCGAGAATAATGCCCTGGGCGAAGGTGGCGACCAGTGAACCGAGACTGAAAGCACGGTCCCAAAAGGTGACATGGGCTACGTCACGAAAATGAAATTCGAAGGCAACGCCGCGAAAAATGAGTGCGAGCAACATGACTAAAACCGGAAAATACACCGCCGGAATGATGATGGCAAAAGCCAGCGGAAAAGCGGCAAAAAGGCCCACACTGCCGAGCACCAGCCAGGTTTCATTGCCATCCCAGACCGGTGAGATGGAATTCATGATGAGATTTCGGGATGCGCGATCCGGCGCCAGCCCATAGAGCATGCCAACGCCCAGATCAAAACCATCCAGCAGCACATAGAAAAAAACAGCAGCAGCGAGAATCAATGTCCATAGCGGAATAAAGTCAATGATCATGCGATGTATACTCCGGTGGTGTAATGATGGGTTTACTCGGTTGACCGCCTTCGACAGGTTCCTTCAGCAAGAGAGCAGAAGGCCCGTTTCGCACAACGCGTGCCATCAACAGGATGCCGACGGGAAAGATAATGAGGTAGACCAGCATGTAGCCCATCAGGGATACAATGACATCGAATCCCGTGAGTGATGGACTGACCGAATGCGCTGTGCGCAATAATCCATAGACTGTCCATGGCTGTCGGCCGACTTCTGTCGTCACCCAGCCGGCAATAACGGTCATAAAACCGATCGGTGCGGCATATTGGCAGAGTCTCAAAAACCATTCGGTTTCAAAAAGTCGGCCGCGAAAACGCAGCCACCCGCCGGTTAATACAATGGCCAGCATAAGAAGACCAAGACCCACCATGATCCGGAAAGAGAAAAAGGGAATGATGACCGGCGCACGGTCATCGGGCGGGAATGATTTTAACCCGGGCACTTCGCCATTGAGACTGTGCGTCAGAATAAGGCTGCCCAGCAAGGGAACTTCAATAACGGCGTGGTTGGTTTCATTTTTTTGATCGGGAATGGCAAACAGAATCAGCGGCGCGCGTTTTTCCGGTGTCCAGTGTGCTTCAATTGCAGCGAGTTTTGCGGGCTGGTATTTAAATGTATTCAATCCATGCAGATCACCCAGTTCGATCTGTAACGGCACGAGAAGCGTCAACAGCCAAAGCGTCATGGAAAACATGGTGCGACTTTCTTCGACAAACATTTTTTTACGCATGAAATACGCACCCACAGCCATCACGACAAAACCGGTCGTAATATAAAATGCAGCTACATTATGCATAAAACGATACGGAAAGGAGGGATTAAATATAATCTGCAACCAGCTTTGCGGAAGAAACAGACCATCGGCGACCCGATAGCCCGCCGGTGTCTGCATCCAGCTGTTCGCGGATAAAATCCAGAAAGTGGAAATCAGTGTACCAAGAGCCACCATCATGGCCGCCACAAAATGTGCCCAGCGTGGAACGAGGTTGCGTCCAAATAACAGAACACCTAAAAAGGAAGCTTCCAGAAAAAAGGCGGTCAATCCTTCGTATCCCAAAAGTGGGGACAAAATATTGGCGGTCGCATCGGCGTAGCGACTCCAGTTTGTGCCAAACTGAAAGGGCATCACGATGCCGGAGACGACCCCCATTCCGAAGGAGATCGCAAAAATTTTTGTCCAGAACAGGGAGATGCGAAAATAGCGTTCACGTCCTGTTACCAGATAGGTGCCTTCGAGAAGAGCGATGAAGGAGGCGAGGCCCACCGTAAAAGCCGGCAGTAAAATATGAAAGGCAACGACCCACGCGAACTGTAACCGCGATAAAATGAGAGGATCAAGATGCATGTCTTTTTTCCTTCGTCAATGAACCGCTCTATTCTGGCACCATTCAAAATGAAACGCACGGAAATTTATACTGTCGAATAGAACTGTGTTACCCTTGAATTTTTCGCTCATTTATAAAAAATAACAAGAGGCAAATCGTTATGGAAAATCCATTACTGAACCAGGGCGCTCTGCCCGTTTTTAGTGTCATTCAACCGGATCAGATTGAACCTGTCCTGAAAAAAATGATCCTGAAAAATCGTGAAAAATTATATACCTTGCTCGACAATGACAAAAAAGTGACATGGGAAAATCTCATTCTTCCGCTCGAAGAAATGGATAATCAGCTTGGTAAAATGTGGTCGCCAGTATCGCATCTGCATGCTGTGATGGAGTCCGACGCATTAAGAACAGCCTACAATGCCTGTCTTCCCTTGCTGACGGAATATCATACGGAATTCATGCAAAATGAAAAATTGTATGAGGCTGTCAAAAAAATCGCCGGAAGTCCCGAATATAAAAATTTCACGGCCGTGCAAAATAAGGCGATTACCAATCAGTTGCGGGATTTTCGTCTGGCGGGAGTGAGTCTCGGAGAAAAGGACAAGATGCGATTTCTTGAACTGCAAAAAAAAATCAGCCAGCTCTGCACGAAATTTTCAGAAAATGTTCTCGATGCGACGCACGGTTTTACATTGCATGTAACAGATGTCGAATTACTGAAGGGATTGCCGGAACAAACGCTTAAAATAGCAGAAGAAACAGCACGACATCACAACAAGACAGGGTGGGAATTGACGCTCGATTATCCGTGTTATTCGATGGTGATGAAATATCTTTCGAATCGAAAACTGCGCCGTGAAATGTATGAAGCATATGTGACACGTGCGTCTGATCAGGGCCCCACCGCTTCAACGTGGGATAACACGCAAATCATGGAAGATATTTTAAAGATTCGACATGAGCTGGCCCAACTGGTCGGTTTCAAAAATTATGCTGAATATTCCCTTGCAACCAAAATGGCTAAAACACCCGAAACCGTGCTGAATTTTTTGTATGATCTTCTTCAGCGTTCAAAAAAAACCGGTGAAAAGGAAATGGAAGAGTTGCGGGAATTTGCGAAATCATCAAAAACATCAAAATCATTGAGCCACACTGACACAATCGAGCCATGGGATCTGGCTTATTACACGGAAAAATTACGCATCGCCAAATACGCTGTTTCGCAGGAAGAATTGCGCGCCTACTTTCCGGTGGATAAAGTATTATCCGGCATGTTTTCCGTGATGGGCCGTTTATTTGGCATTCGCATGGTGGAACGTCGTGATGGTGATGTCTGGCATCCCGATGTGCAATTTTTTGAAGTGTATGACAGTGAAAATCATTTGCGCGGCTATTTTTACACGGATCTTTATGCCAGAAACCATAAACGCGATGGCGCATGGATGGATGAATGCCGTGTTCGCCAGACACTGCCGGATGGGACACTCCAATATCCGGTAGCTTTTTTGACGTGTAATTTTACATCGCCCGTGGATGGCAAACCATCACGGCTGACACACGATGAAGTGCAAACCGTATTTCATGAATTCGGACACTGTCTTCATCATTTGTTGACGCAAGTGAATTTCGCGCCCTTGTCAGGCATTAATGGTGTGCCATGGGATGCGGTGGAATTCCCCAGCCAGTTTTTTGAGAACTGGTGTTTTGATCGGGAAACGCTGACAGAGATGTCCAGTCATGAAATCACGAAAGAAACCTTGCCTGAAGCGTTATATAAAAAACTGATCGCTGCGAAAAATTTTCAATCCGGCATGCAAATGTTGCGTCAGCTGGAATTTGCCCTGTTTGATTTTCGACTCCACCTTGAGTTTGATCCGACAAAAGGTCCTGTGGTTCAAAAAATGGTGGAGGATGTCCGCAAAAAAGTGTCGGTCGTACCGACTTCGCCATTCAATCGGTTTCAGCACAGTTTTTCGCATATTTTTGCGGGTGGCTATGCAGCGGGTTATTACAGTTACAAATGGGCAGAAGTCTTGTCGAGTGATGCCTTTTCACGGTTTGAGGAAAAAGGACTTTTTGATCCGGAATCCGGTCGCGCTTTTTTAAAAAATATTTTGGAGCAGGGTGGCGTCTATGATCCCATGGAATTATTCATAGCGTTTCGTGGACGTCCTCCGACCATTGATGCATTATTAAGACACAGCGGTCTTTCGTAACCATCGAAAGGAGTTTTTTATGTCAGACAGGAGTCGACACCCTAAAGCGCTGCCTTATTTATTTTTGACGGAAATGTGGGAGCGCTTTGGTTTTTACACCGTGCAAGGCATGCTGGTGTTATTCATGACACGAGCGTTTGGTTTTTCCGATGATAAAAGTTATACCGTTGCCGGGATGTTTACCTCGCTCGCCTACCTTGCTCCCATGATTGGCGGGCTCATTGCGGACAGATTGCTGGGATTTCGTCTGTCGATTATTCTCGGCGGAATTTTTTTAAGTCTGGGCTATGCCACACTCGCCATCATGGTGAGGCCTTTTTTTTATGTGGGGCTTGGCATCGTGATTGTCGGCAATGGTCTCTTCAAGCCGAATATTTCCAGTTTGCTCGGGACACTGTATCGATCAGGGGACACGGCGCGTGAGAGCGGTTTTACCCTTTTTTATATGGGAATCAACATAGGTGTTCTCTTGTCCGGTGCATCGGGAACGATACAGGGTTATTTTGGCTGGCACGTGGTATTTGCATTGGCGAGTCTCGGATTGCTGATTGGTCTTGCCATTTTTTTAAAAGGCATACGATCGGGAAATCTTCATTACTCGAATGCGCATCTTGTCAAAAACCCCAACCGGTTTTTAAAAAAACCCTGGATTATTTTTTATTGTGTGTTCGCTGTTTTATTCTCAAGTTTCCTGTTGCGCGATACGCTTTTTGGAAAATGGTTGTTGCCGGTAACAGGTGTTGCCTTGCTGTGTTTCATGTTTTTTCTCGCCTTTCGTGAAGACGGCGAGGATCGACGTGGCATTCTTTCATTGAATGCGCTGATTATTTCATCTGTCATTTTCTGGATGTTACTGTGGCAGATCTTTTTTTCTGTTAATCTTTTCATCGACCGTCTTGTTGATAAAAAAATGTTTGGTATCGAAGTGCCGACCACCTGGTTTTATACACTGGAAAGTATTTTTATTATCTTGCTGGGTCCTTTTCTCGCATGGTCATGGACGACATTAAATCGCAGCCAAAAAAATCCGTCGCCTTTTTCGAAATTTATTCTTGCGATTTTTTTTGTGGGATCAGGATTTATGCTGTTGACTGTCAGCACGTTTTTTACCAATACACATCATCTGGTGAGTCCATGGTGGATTTTCGTGTCGTATTTTTTGATGACAGTGGGTGAATTATTGCTGTCTCCGACAGGACTCGCTGCAGTCACGTCATTATCGCCTGCCCGGTTGACAGGCATGATGATGGGTATCTGGTTTGCAGCGCTTGGATTTGGCGGACAGTTTGGTGGGTGGCTGGCCAAATTTTCCAGTATTCCGGACACCGTTCGTGATGTGCTTTTACAATTGCCTGTGTATCGGGCTGCATTTTTTGATTACACCTGTATCGCATGGGGTGTTTGTATCATTTTGTTTTTTCTACAATCTCTTGTTCGATCAAGGGAATCGTAAAAACCCTGCCTTGAAAAAGAGGTATAATAAGTCTGTCCCGACCTCATTTTTAAGGAGTGGGTTGCCGTGTTTGATGCCGATCGACCGATCACTATGAGCGAACAGGATAAACTCGGGCGTTCCCCATTCGCCAAATATCTGGCACGCTCTATCCTCGATCACCCGAATCCTGAAAGTTTTGTCATTGGCCTTTATGGCACATGGGGCAGTGGTAAAACGTCTATCATCAACCTGACGCTGGAAGAATTGCGATTTGCAGCGAGCAATATGGACGACCAGGAAAAACCGGTTATTCTAAATTTTAGTCCATGGAGTTATTCCGGTCAGAATCAGCTGATTTACAGTTTTTTCCGTCGCCTTTCCTCTGAAATAAAACGCGCCTCTTTTTTTAAGGAAGCAGACAGAATCATTGAACTGCTGGAATTGTATGTTTCATTTTTTACGCATAAACCTGTTCCATATGCCTTTCGTCCAAAACGCGGGATATTTTCGGGCGGGAGAAAATCACGAAAAACACAGGAAGAAAATTCAGGTTGGGAATCAGGACGCGATTTGACAGAGGTCAAGGCAGAACTGAATGCATTGCTCGGCAGACAAAAACATAAAATCATTATTTTTATTGATAACATTGCCCGCATCGAAGATAACGAAATCAAACAGATTTTTCAGATTGTGAAATCCATGGGCGATTACGTCAATACTGTGTATGTGCTTTCGATCGACAAGGAGCATGTCATTCATGCGATGGATCATGTCTATGGCGAGGGAGGTGTGGAATACCTTGAAAAAGTGGTGCAATTGCCATTTGAAATCCCGGCGATACCCTTACAGGATCTTGAAGCCATTTTGCTGGACAAATTGCGTGGTCCGGTTTCGATGATTCCTTCCTCAAATTGGGACAGAAATGATTGGGCTGATCTTTATTACTCAACACTGAAATATTTTTTCAGGGATTGTCGCGATATTACCCGATACGTCAACACGCTTTCTTTCAGTTTTTTCCGCGTGAAAGATCTTGTCAATCCCGTCGATTTTTTTGCAGTGACAGCACTCGCTGTTTTTGCACCTCATGTTTATGAGGGAATCCGTGATAACAAGGATCTTTATACGGATCTCATCAGTCATGTGTTTTCGCCCGATTCAGAGATGATGGCAGAAGACAGATTGCGCTCGGATGAAATTCTTCAGCGATCAGAGAGAATTTCACCGGAATCTTTGCTGCCATTGCTGGTTCGTCTTTTCCCGCGATTACGTGCGCTTTATTCAACTCACATGACAGTGGATTATTCGGAAGATCGTGCGAGGGAAGAGCGGCGAGTTTGCAGTTCCGATGTGTTTGATGTGTATTTTCGATTTTCATTGTCGTCGGGCTATATGCCATCCATTGAAATGGATTCGATACTGTCGCTTTCAAATGACACTGCTGCTTTTTCACAGGCTATTCTTCGCTTAAACAAGGATGAGCGCATCGAACCTTTTCTGAATTTACTGGATAGTTCGGCACTTTTAAAAATTGAAAATAAAAATATTCCAAATGTCATTGAGGCTCTTATTAATTGTGCGGATCTTTTTCCTTTTGGTGAAAATGATCCGTTGCATTTTAATACGCCCATGCGCATTCATCGCATTTTGCATCAACTCTTTGGACGTTTTGAATCGACGGATGAGCGTTTTTTGATTTTCCGGGAAGTGATTAAAAAAGCGGTGATGAGTCTTTATATTCTGGTTCATGAATTAACGGTTCAAACGGATGAATCATCGGATTTTTCACTGGAACAACTGGATGTTTTGAAAAAATTGACGGTCGGAAAAATAATCTATTGGGCCGAAATCGGTCGACTTTCCGAACATCCGCGATTGCTTGATATTTTGTATGCATGGAAGGAATGGGGAAATCCCGAGGATTGCAAGCGTTTTGTGGGGCACATGGTGCAGGAAGATGAAGGGTTGCTGGCTTTTCTACAAGCCGCATTAAAATTGCCGATTGATCAGGCGATGACAAAGCTTGAAAAAAATCCGGCATGGGAAAACGCACTTCGAACGATCGAGGATTTCACGTTTATCGGATTGCTTGAGCCGCATGCCAGAATGATTTTTGAAGATCCTTCGTTTGAAAAATTACGCGAGCGGGAACAGCTCGCCATTCTCATTTTTCTCGATTTGATTCATGCCGGGGCAGTGAAAACTTTTCCGAAGATAGTTTGATTGTCTGAAACAAACTCCTTACAAAAAAGGATTATTGTCTTATCAACCGATAATTCATAATACTGTATCTTATTGTTTTTACTATAAAATCAATTTGTGCAAGAGCATTTGCACAATTGGTCAGGTTTGTTTTGAGATCAATTCGGCCTCTATTTCCTCAATACTAGGTAAGCTATCCTTTAAGCTCTCTGGCAATGATTGTGTGAGTCTTGTTTCCCATTCAGCAACAGTAATTGGACGTTTGGTATCACCTAAAGCATATTCAACCAGGACACGGTTTTTTTCGCGTACCAACAATAGGCCGATAGTAGGCTTATCGTCTGAATGACACAATAAATTGTCGACAGCATGCATATACATACCCAACTGAACACCATCGCCAGGTTCAAATGCGCGTGCTTTTAGCTCTAATACTACGTAACGACGTAATTTCAAGTGATAGAAAAGCAAATCAAGGTAATAATCCTGATCTCCCAATTCCAAATGAACTTGCCGTCCTACAAAGGCAAACCCTTGGCCAAGTTCAAGTAAAAATTTTTGCACATGTTCTACCAAACCATTTTCTAACTCTTTCTCACGACGTGGAGCATCCGTACCAAGAAAATCGAAGAGATAAGGATCCTTAAAGATTTGAGTAGCATGATCAGAATCAAATGGCGGAAGGGTGGCAATAAAATTATTTTGTGCTTTACCAAAACGGGCATGTGCCTGAGCTTCAATTTGAATTGCTAAAATACTACTCGACCATCCATGCTCATAAGTTTTGGCAGCATACCAGAGACGATGTTCATGTGTTTTTAATTTTTCCAGTAAAACTAAATTTTGATACCAGCTCAATTGTGCAAGAGTCTCTTGCACAATTTCACGTTTAGGCCATGCTGTTGCAAAAGCTCGCATATATTTAAGATTTCGCGAGGAAAAACCTTTCATTTCAGGAAATTGTTCGCGTAAATCAAAAGAAAGACGGTCAATAACTCTTGCACCCCATCCCTGGGTTTTTTGTTTTTCAATAATGCATTGGCCTATATCCCAATATAATAAAACCATCGAGACATTACTTGCTATAGCATTGCGCAAACGTTCATATTTAATTTTCTGTTTGAGTTCTGCCAACCAATCCGGATAATCTTCTGGCAACTCCACTTTAGATGGAGCAACAGGAAACATAACGGTACGATCAACTCGACCGCGTTGTTTGCGTTCTGTTTTGGTTGAGGTTGGTATTTTAGTCTCGGTCATAAGCCGCTCCTTTTTGGCTTGATTCAGGTTACCTGTTCAGGCAGATAAAAATGTTTGGATGGTAGCGAAGTCTAACGGACGAAGGCGGGCAATACACTTGCTTCTTTTATTCATATTTAATAAGCAGGTATTGATGCATGCAATAATACCTGCTTATTTTGTTTCAAACAATATCGCAACTTAATATATTTCTATTGCCTTATCAACCGATAATTCCTATTTTCAAATCCGACATTTTTTGTTGACCGATAAGGATTAATATCAAGACCGCCTCGACGCGTATATCGAGCATGAACTGTTAATTCGGAAGGCTTGCAGTATTTCATGATATCCACAAAAATGCGTTCAATGCACTGCTCATGAAATTCATTGTGATTACGAAATGAAACCAGATATTGCAACAATCCTGCGTGATTCATTTTATTTCCTTTATACTGAATTTGAACGCTTCCCCAATCAGGCTGGTTAGTGACGAGACAATTTGATTTGAGCAAATCAGAAAATAATGTTTCTTCAACCAGCTCATTTGTTGTTGAAAGAGTACTTTGATCAACCGTATATTTCGTGCATTCCACATCCAGATGATCGATGCAGGTTCCATCCATTTTTTCATGAATCATAATCGAAGGTGCCTCATCTAATGGATGAATCATGACAGTGACTTTTGACTGAATAGCTTTTTCAATATCGCGTTGAATGATTTTTTCAAGTTCCTCAGCCGATTTGAATTTGGCATTATTAAATGAATTGAAATAAAGTTTCATGGATTTTGATTCGATAATACAAGGAGACGTGCAATCGTAATAAATTTCCGCGGTTGCAACGATGGGTTTTCCTTTTTCATTCAACCATGACACTTCATAATGATTCCAGCAATCAAATCCATAGAATGGCAGCGCATCTGAATCAATGCCAATTTCCTTACGTTTTCCGGCACGCGGAATGGGATACAGTCGATCCGGATTGTATGACATATCATAGTCTGTTTTTTTTCCTAACTCTGAATGATCTGCATCGCCATGGTATTTATTCAAAACCGTATTATTCATTGTATTCATCTCCAAAATTTTTGTAATAACAGATGTACCTTCCCAGTTAATTTTTTGCCCGTCTTCAAGTTGTGTCGCAATGTATTTTAAAAGGCGAGAGGCTTCCCGAATCTGATCTGCATTATCGGATAACACCTGCGCCTGTATTTCCAGCGATTTTAATACATCAAAAGAAGGCGATTTGATGATCTTTTTGATGTCGGCCAATGAGATGCCGAGATATTTCAGCGTAGTAATCTGCTGCAAGCGCAAAAGGTCATTTTCCGAGTACAGGCGATAGCCGGCGCTCGTCCGCTTCGCCGGTTTGAGCAGATCAATTTCATCATAAAATTGCAACATTCTGACTGTGGTGGATGTCAGTGTTGCTAACGCATTGATTTTATATAACTTCATTATCATCCTGCCATTTTGATAATGAATTCTAAACTATCACGTAATGTAAGAGTCAAGAAAAAAACTTCATTTAATCCGGCAACACGTATAAAGCAAAAAAACAGAGTAACTCGAATCCGCCTTGCACCATGTGATTCTCTACCAGATCAAATTTCATAACGAGGAGATCCGCAATAAAAAATGTCAGCCAAAAGATGATTGAAATGATGAATGCAACTCTCGCGCGCGCCATCCAGATGTGTTTTTCTTTTTTTAAAGCAAAACATGCCCAAATAAAACTGAAACTGGACAATGCAGATCCTGCGAGAATAAGCATGAATAAAAAAAATGGCATCCATTCTGGAACATTGTACATTCTCAAACTTTGAACCAGAAATGGATAGTTAGGATCAGGCGCCCAGCTTTTTACTAATATTCCAAAATGCGAAAGGCCGCCGACAATATCAGTCCAAAGTGTGATGGTCCAAAATAATGTCCAGAAGACAATTAAACTTTTTTTGAAGAATGTATTTTCCATTTTAAATTTCTCCTGAAGTAACAAATCAAGTAGTTAATCTAAATTTTAATGTTACAGTTGTTCCTTTTCCTTGCTGTGAAGTTAATAACAACTCACCACCAATACTTTTCATGTATTTCTTTGCACTTGAAAGACCCAATCCTTGCCCGGCATGCTTCGAACTTTTTCCATTTAAACATTCATCCATTTTTTCTGCTGGAATACCTGATCCATTATCAGAAATATCAATTTGAAAAAATGTAATCTCATTGCGTACATTCATCATTATTTTGGCAGGAAGAACAGATGCTTCAATAGCGTTATTCAACAAATTGGATAACATGCGATTTATTTCCACAGGATCGCCTATGATCTGATCAGTCTCACTCACCGAATCAAAAGTCAATATGAGCTCACAATCCTTGTTCAGCCATTCCCGCTGTTTAAGCAGCACAACATCTTCTAACAATGTTTTTAATAAAATCGGTGAAAACTGAGGCTGATTGCGATACTGATTTAATAAATTATCAGCAATACCCCGCATCCGTTGAATAGCAGATCGAACGATAAAAAATTCTTTCTCAAAATGACGTTCGTCAATCAATTGCAAACTTATTTCCATTGCTGCAATGGGAGAGCTAATGTCATGAGCCACGCGTGCGGCACGCGTTGCAAGGTCAGAAGATGCGGATTTTTTTTCTGATTCGATGAGATTAGCCTGATTGGTTTTGAGCGCTTCGACCATATTATTAAAACTGTTAGCCAGTTTAGCAATTTCATCGCTTCCATTCACATTAACTCGGGAGCTTAAATTTTTGTGTCTGGCTATATCGTTTACAGCAGCATTTATTTTTTTTATTCTAATAACTAATTTTTTAGACACCCATGCTGAAAAAGCGATACTTAATATCAGTATAATAATAAATATGGCACAAATTTGATATCTCAATATATTAATTTTATTAATCAATGGAGAAACTGAAACCTCTAACGACAAAATGTAATAATATTTTCCATCTACAGAAACTTTTTTATTTTTACATTCCAAACAGTGCTGATAATCTGGAGAAACTTTTTCGGAAATTAATAATCTATTGTCAACAATGACATTATTTAAAAACATTTTTTTATTAAAATTGCGACGACCCTGATGAAACGTCCCGTCAGATGCTATAGAGCCGAGCTCATAACCCGTCGGAGCATATAATCCAATTGATTTAATATTTTTATCTGCGGAAACAACCTGCTGCAGTATCTTTTCTATATACTCGAGGTGTATACCTGCCTCCAGAATTAATGTTTTATTATGATTTGGTATCATCATCAATTTTGCCGGTATATCGTATGGATAGCTTGGAATGATGGGTGTGGTTGCAAAATCCAGATTACCGTAGATTAAATTTTTATACCCGGGATCATATGAAAATAATGAGTTATGTTGAAGCTTAATCGAAATATCAGATGAACGAAGAAATCGTCCTGTTTTATCTATCACATAAAATCCATTTATATTAAGTTTTTTAGCAAGCGCATCAAGCGCATCATCAGGAGGTATCCCATTTTTTTTCTCTATCTCGGACAGCATCAAAACAGCTATCCTGTTTTTAATATCGCTTGCCAGTTCAAGCTGTCGAAATGTATTTGAAATAATAGCCGCATCTGACTTATATCGATCAAAAAATTCTTTTTCGATATCTTTCTTGAAAACAGAATAAATTACTACAACAATTGAAAGAGATGATAAAAAAGCGATAACAACAAGACTGATAAAAATTTTTTTAAAAAAATTCATATAAAACTCTTAAATCCCTATATGACATGTTAACCAATCGTCTATTGTCAGATGCGCCAATTTATCAGCAATAGCACGCCCAAGGCCGCTATTGGCGCCTGTGATGAGAATCGTTTTGGATTGATTGTTGTTAATTTTAATCTTCCTTTTGATCTTCGTAATATTTTTGTTTTGTTATAGCATTAATTTCTCTATCAAAATCAGATTCAAAAAAACGATCCTGAAAAACACGATATTTTTCAAATTCACTTTCTGCATGATCTTTGGCAATTTTTGCGCTTATTTTTCCTGCATCTTTTAATATATCGCGCGCATCCAGTTCGAGAAGTTTGTCCAGCTGTATAGCCCAGTCTCCCATCGTCATTGGCATTTTGCGTTTGGCACGACCTTCAGCCAATTCCAGATAGGCATTGACAATGCGGCCAAGAGAATCCAGCTCATCTGTCGATAGATAATTTTTTGCAATAGCCACGTCTGTCCTGAGAATTTTGCCATTAGGGCTATTTTCCCAGGTGGTAAGACCCATATACTGTTTATTGCTATCAGCACGTTTATGAATGAGTTCAGGTGCAGTATGGCCATGAATGGCAAAGTGCAGCTTGTTTTGTACTTTAGCAAAAAATTCACGTGTAGTGGGTGCATGTTTATTATAATCTACGCTGGTTGCGTATATATCGGTGATCTTTTGATAAAAATGACGTTCGCTCAGTCGAATTTCGCGAATTTCAGCCAGCAGCTGTTCAAAATAGTTTTCGCCCAAAAATGTGCCGTTTTCCAGTCGCTTTCTATCCAATACATAGCCTTTGATTGCAAACTGATGCAGCACCTGTGTTGCCCATTGGCGAAATTGAGTTGCACGTTTTGAGTTCACTCTATAACCAACGGATATGATGGCATCAAGGTTATAAAATTGAGTATTGTAATTTTTTCCGTCAGTTGCAGTTATTAAGATTTTCTTAATAACTGAATTTTGATCAAGTTCTTGCGATTCAAATATATTTTGCAAGTGTTGATTAATGGCTGATGCCGTAACTTCAAACAATGCTGCCATTCGCTTTTGAGTCAACCAGATAGTACCTTCCTCATAACGCGCCTCTATACCTTTTTCACCTTCTTTCCGGGTAAAAGTCAGAAATTCAGAAGTGCTATTGCGAATGTTAATTTTTTGCCCGGGATTTTTTTTCTCCATTTTTTGTTTTCCTTGAATTCAGTTGTATGAGCATCTGTTTAAATACCTGAAAATGGTTGGCTTGAGGCGTATTTTTCATGTTGGTTCTTATCAGCAGACAGGTTGGATACATCAAAAATCTAAAAAAATAATTGCGGCAACTGGAGCCGCAGGAATTAGGCCATATCCTTCGTCTTGTTGTCAATAAACTATTTTTCTATAGGAAATACAATAGAAATCAAAATAATGGGTGGGTTGACAACCTGATTTAATGTATATATCATGTACATAATATGAGGGAAAAGCAAATGACCCAATTAAATATTCATATGACGCCTGGTTTTGAACGAGAACTTGCGAAATTTATGAAAATACGCCACTTAAAAACAAAAGCAGAAGCAGTTCGAATCGCGATCAAGGAAGGACTTGAACATTCCGTTCAAGCCAAACCAACGGATTTCTCTGCCTGGGTCGGTATTGGCAAAGAAATACCAAATAATAAAAAACCGCGGTTTCATTCCGATGATGACCTTTGGAGATCGTGATGGTTGTTGATACATCAGTTATATTGGCCATATTTTTTAAAGAAAAGCATTGTCAGTGGGCAGTCGACCACATGAACAAACATGCAAGAGAGCTCAGGATGAGCACAGTTAATTTGACTGAAACATTGATCCATCTTCAAGATAGACAGCCTCAATTGTTTTCTACTCTCGAAGATAAATTGCTTTATAATGGCATTCGTTTTGTTGCGCCCGATGTTGAGCAATCAAAAATTGCAGCACAAGCTCGAATTAATTTTCCCTTAAACCTGGGCGATTGTTTTGCCTATGCACTTGCGATAAAAGAAGATTGTCCTATTTTGACGTTAGATAAAGATTTTTTAAAACTGGACCATCCCATTATTTTCCCGCGATAATATAAAAATCATAGATCGTTCAGTTTGCTTTTGAATAAAACCAAAAAAACACCCCCCATTTTTAATTTAACCCTTGTTATTGCATATTATTTTGACTATAGTTCGTTTTTTGTATGCTTATATAGATAACCATGAGGAATTTTATGTCAACAACAAGACCAACTCTTGAAGAAAAAGCTACATGTAAAGAACTAACTCTTGAGCAACAAGCTACACGTAATTATCAAGCTATTGAACGTCACTACTTTTATGACCGGAATGAAAGAATATACAGGGCTCCAATGAATGTTGTTGCCGGTACTATTGGCGATGATGGTGGTAATTCTATAGAACAAAATAATGCCTTCTGTCTTGCCCGTTATTATTTTAAACTTGCTAAGGGAAAAAAACGGGTTCCTCCTTTTCCTGCTCAAAAGGCGGATGATTATGTTATTTCTGAATTTGTACAACCCTTTAAGGATTTTGAATCCAGATTAGCGCGTAATCAAAATAGTATCTGGAGTGAACAAGCAAATAACAAAGCAAGCAAAGCAAGCCAGGATCAAAAAACGCAACCCGCCCCTACAGCTGCGGACACACCTTCTTTGCCAAAATCAAATTCTTTTTCCAGATCGATCGGCTAACACAACAAGGTTGGGCTTACCGCCCAACCTGCTTGTTTCATTCAAATGCAATGAATTATTCTTTAGGCTGTAACATCCCCGGATCAAACATCACTGTTTCCGCAATCGGCCCATGATCCGTCACATCAATCGCCGGGTTAAAATAATTAACGCGTCCAGTACTCGGCGCATTACTCAAAATAGAATCCGGACTCACTGTAAATAACAACGACGGATCCTGCCATGAAATTATTTTTCCATTTTTCAAAACACTATCCAGCGTATCATTTAACATTTTAAAATTATTCGGCGTGTTGTAATCACCTGCCATAATAACAATTGGCGTAATGCCTTTATGATAATATTGAACCTGTTTAATTAATTCATTCACAATAAGAGCAAATCGTTGTTGCTCCATCGGCTGATCAATGGCATCCAGCGATTGATGCGTTGACGTGAAAATAACAATCACACCCGGATTTGAAATTTCCTGAAAAATACCCCACGTCATAATGCGCGCATAAGTATCACGGCCTGCGCCTTTCAGCAATTGACAGGTTAAATTATCATGCGTCACATAACTGTCACAAAGCGGATAAGCCGGGTCTTTACCTTGTGCCGGAAGAATCAGGGAAGGCAGGGTGTGTAATGTATTTTGAATCGCAGCAATTTCCGGAACCAGTTTGAAACGCGATTGATTATAAACAATGGCGTTGGTTTCAGCCGGTGTGACGCCGGCATTTCTGCTGCGCCCGTATTCCTCAAATGTCGTACCTGGTTTTTTTGCCTGAAGCGCAGGAACAAAATCTGATAATGTCCAGCCAAAATCTTCTTGCGTCGCAATTAAATCCGGTATTTCATTTATTACTTCTTTCTGCTCAAGAAAACTCTCATATCTTTTTTCCATAAGATGATCAGGAAGCTGATGCCGCCAACCTTCCATATTAAAACTCCAGACCCTGACAGACTCCGTCGGATCTGCATAAACAGATGGCGTGATCAATAAACAGGTGAGAATAAAAAAAAGGGATGCAGCGGTTTTCAGAAGGTTATTCATCATGTTGCCTCGTCTGTATTTAATTTATTGTCAGGACAGCTTTTCAATTATACAGATAGTCATTGAACCTGTCTCAATATATCAAAAAGTAATAAATAGTTATTGATAATCGATAATTAATTGTATATATTCCTGCATACGGGCGCTGTATGCGCGCCTCATTTCTATCCAATGGAGAACTATAATATGAACAAAATCAAAGAGGTCAGCCTGTTTTTCAGGGTTGTTTTTCAAGTTATTTTTATTGCACTACCGATTTTATTGGTGATTGGCTGGGCTTATGCACCAAATGATGTGGAATTTCTGGCGGGCATTTTCAAATTCAATGCCGTACCGGATGCTTACAGTGGAATGCACGTCTACGCCACAGGAGAACTCGCTGAGAAATCCATTTTGCACACGCTGAGTATTGGCGAAAAAACATTGGCTTGTGTGATCAGCGTGATTCCTGTGATGATTAAAATGGCTGTTCTTTATTTTCTCGTCAAATTATTTAAATTGTATGAGCGCGGAAATATTTTTTCGAAAGATCACGTGAAATATATTCGCAATATTGGCTATGCATTACTGATCGGCCAATTGATCCAGCCGTTTTATCAATTCGCGATGGGATTTGTTTTAACACTCAACAATCCACCCCATCATCGCTACGCAGCCATTACATTTGATCAAACCAATCTCGGTGTTTTATTTACGGCACTCCTGGTCATTTTGATTTCCTGGATCATGGCAGAAGGTTATAAATTGCATCAGGAACAACAATTAACGGTATAGGTGATGACATGACAATTATCGTGAATCTCGATGTGATGCTGGCAAAGCGAAAAATTCGTTCGAAAGAATTGGCTGAAGCGATTGGCATTACGGAACAGAATTTATCTATTTTGAAAACAGGGAAGGCGAAAGCGGTGCGTCTTGCAACACTGGATGCGATTTGTCATTATTTGTCGTGCCAGCCGGGGGATATCCTGGAATACACGATGGATAAATAATTTTTTTTAAATAAGGACAGACAATGCCAGCCATTTCTCTAAACAACGCCAATTTTTATTACGAACTACACGGCCAGGGCGCCCCCCTCATCCTGATCGCAGGCTACACCTGCGATTATTCTACATGGCAACTCATGCTGAAAGAACTTGCGAAACATTTTCAGGTGCTCGTTTTTGATAATCGCGGAATCGGGCAAACAACTGATGCCCATGAACCGCTTTCTGTCAGACAAATGGCTGAAGATGTAATGGCACTGGCCGATCATTTGCATCTTGAAAAACCGCATATCGCAGGTCAATCCATGGGTGGAACCATTGCACAAACCGTTGCAGCCCATTTTCCGGATAAAATAAACAAACTCTGTTTGTTAACGACGTCTGCCAAATGGCGGCAAGCCATGTTGCGTGGACTGAAGTCGCTTCTTTTGATGCGTGAAAAAAATATCGAATTTGATCTTGTTTTTGAATCTACACTGCCATGGATATTCGGTGAAGCATTTTTGCAAAGCAAAGAAATTGTTGCCGGATTTAAAAAACTGCTTCTGGAAAATCCTTATCCGCAATCGTTGGATGATCAAACCAGACAGTTTCATGTTCTTTCAAATTTTGATGGGAGAGAACAACTTAACCATATTAAAGCACCTACACTCATCGTGCATGGTACACAGGATATTATTTCGTTACCCGAAGAATCACATCATCTTGCAAAAAATATTTCACAAGCAACGCTTGTCGAATTTGATTGCGCCCATGGCATTACGCTGGAAAAACCAAAAGAACTGGCAGATGCATTAATACACTTTTTGAAATAGAACCACATCATCGCTTGACTGGATCCCGCGGACAAGCCGCGGGACGACGTGAGCGAGGCCGATTACTGGCGTGAGCGAGGCCGATTACTGACGTGAGCGAGGGCGATTGCCGCCGATTTCCTGATATTTTTTTTCGGATAAAATCCACTCTGCAATCTGTTTTATTAATTCCGACTTTTCAAGACGCGTTTTTCCTTTCAACGCACACTCCCACACGATAAGACATCGCCATCCCGATGTCTTCAGGATTGCCAGAATTTTTTCATCGTTTTTGACATTGCCATTGATTTTCTTTTTCCAAAATTCGGCGCGCGTCGATGGCCATTTAAAAAGATGGCAGGCATGCCGATGCCAAAAACAACCATGCACCAGGATGAGCGCTTTATATTTGGGTAACACAATATCAGGATGGCCGGGTATCTCTTTCACATGCAAACGAAATCGAAATCCAAGTGCGTGTATGCCTTTTCGAATCCCTATTTCAGGGCGCGTGTTTTTTCCTCTGATGCCAGACATCATTTGCTTGCGTTTTTGACGGGAAACAATATCCACTAAATATACCGCACCATCTCATTTGCAATGGCTTTTACGACAGGCACCACCACCGAATTACCAAACTGCCGATACGCCTGGGTATCTGAAACCGGTATGTTAAATGTGCATTCGTCAAATGCATCAAATCCCATTAATCGCGCGCATTCTCGCGGCATCAATCGTCTCGGATTTTTTCCAGTCTGTTTGATTAAAATTTCTGAACCATCCTTGTAATAACGCGCAGACAAGGTGCGCGCCACATCATTTTGTCCGAACAACCCAAATCCGAAACCATTGCCTTTTGCCTTATGTTTTTGGGCATAGTTTTTTAAATAATTCCATAATTTGTCAGATAACGTATATTTTTCAGGAATATTTTCCGGATTTTTTTCGAGAATCTGGCCAAGTCTCGGGCCATCGGACGGTATCACAAGATCATCAAATGAAAAGGCATTCTTTTTTTTAAATCCTGCAATAAATACTCTTTCACGATGTTGCGGAACGAAGGATTTTGCATCAATGACTTTGAAATGAACGGTATAACCCAGTTCATCCGTCAGTGTTTGATAGATAACACGAAAGGTATTCCCGTGATCATGGCTCACAAGATTTTTGACATTTTCAAGCAAAAAAGCAGACGGCTGGTGATGCTCAATGATTCTTGCCACATCAAAAAATAAAGTGCCTTGCGTTTCACATTTAAAACCGTGCGATCGCCCAAGGGATTTTTTTTTTGAAATACCTGCAATCGAAAAAGGCTGACAAGGAAATCCCGCAAGGAGCACATCGTGTTTCGGAATGTCTTTTGCATCCACTTTGGTAATGTCGCCAAAGATGTCATGATCAGAAAAATAATTGGCCTGATAGGTTTTCACAGCATATTTATCCCATTCACTCGTGAAAACACATTGCCCGCCAAAAGACTCAAAACCGCGTCGTAACCCGCCAATGCCCGCAAAAAGATCGACAAATCTAAAGCCCCGCATGAGGACTTCCTTTTAACTGGTCGATCTTCGCCACCAGTTTTTTCAAATGCATGACTTCATCCGGTGAAAATTCCTTACGACATTCTGACTCGATATTTAATACCAGAAAAATCTTTTCATTCATGCCGGCCACCAGATCACGTCCGGTTATTTCAACGTAATCAATGCGCGCCATTTCATCTTTCGCCCAATGCGTCAAACGATCCAGTGTGTCAAAGGCCAGCATAAAACAGTTTCCCTCAATCACGGCATAAAGCGGATAAAAGGGTTCATCCTTTTTTGCCGTGTCCGGCATCTCTTTTTTAACGGGAAGAAATAATGTTGATCTTAATAAAATTAAATAAACCTGACTTGCATCCTGCTGCGTCCCGCCGCTTTGGTATGCCTTCGAAATGGCTTGATCGAGCTCAGTCATGCTATGGTCCCGGACAGTTCCAAAATAAAAGTCCATTCTCCCGACCGGCGTGAAATAGTCAAGCAAAACGTAAGTGGTTTACGGGTCAATTTTTGGGTACAATACGGCCTTTTACGATTTTGCCCGAGGGGATAAGAACGATGGTAGAAATTGAAAATGTCGTGAGACCTGCAATTTATATGAATTTATCGCCCGCCGAGTGGGTTGATCTGGCCCTTGCCCGCAAGGAAGGTGTGTTGGCCGAAAATGGCGCGCTGACGGTCACAACCGGTCCCCGTACCGGCCGTTCCCCGAAAGATCGTTTTATCGTAAAAGATGCCATCACGGAAAAAGAAGTCGACTGGAATGCCATCAACCAGCCGATCAGTTCCGATAAATTCGATGCACTCTGGCATCGCGCCGAAGCGTATTTACAGCAGAAAGATGCGATGTTTATCTCTTATTTGAAAGTCGGTGCGGAAGAAAAATTGTCCCTGACCGTGAAGGTTATCACCGAACTGGCCTGGAGCAATCTCTTCACCCAAAATCTTTTTATTCGCCCTGAAAAACCGATCACGGAAGATGAGGCCGGTCAATGGACCATTCTCTGTGTGCCGGGTTTTAAGGCCGATCCCGCACGTGATGGTGTGAACAGTGATGCCGCTGTTATTCTGAATTTTTCCCAACGAAAATTGTTAATCGTTGGCACTTATTATGCGGGCGAAATGAAAAAAGGCATGTTTTCGGTGCTGAATTTCCTGCTGCCCAAACACGAAGTCCTTCCCATGCATTGTGCTGCGAATGTCGGGAAAGATGGCAAAACTGCACTTTTCTTTGGATTGTCCGGTACCGGCAAAACGACACTTTCGGCAGACCCGGAGCGTTATCTGATCGGCGATGACGAACATGGCTGGAGTGCGGAAGGCGTCTTCAATTTTGAAGGCGGGTGTTATGCCAAGTGTATTGATTTATCGAAAGAACGTGAACCCGTCATCTGGGATGCCATTCGTCATACCGCCATCATGGAAAATGTCGTGCTGGATCCTGTGAGTAAAGCCCCGAAGTATGCTGATTCGAGCCTGACCGAAAACACCCGTGCAGCCTATCCGCGCGAACACATTCCGTTGCGTGTGAAGGAAAACAAGGCCGGTTTACCGACTGCCGTGCTCTTTTTGACATGCGATTTGTATGGCGTCCTGCCGCCGGTTGCGCGATTGACTGCGGCCCAGGCGGCCTATTATTTTCTGAGTGGCTATACGGCACTCGTTGGCAGCACGGAAGTGGGTCAGGGTAAAGGCATCAAACAAACTTTCAGTACCTGTTTTGGCGCGCCATTCTTCCCGCGTCCGGCGCGTGTGTATGCGGATTTATTGATGAAACGGCTGGATCATTCGAATGCGGAAGTTTACCTCGTTAATACCGGCTGGACGGGCGGTGCTTATGGGGAAGGCGGCCAGCGTTTTTCGATTCCATCCACTCGCGCCGTTGTGAGCGCTATCGTGAATGGCGATTTGCGTAACGCCTCATACGACACCCTGGCCGGTTTTAAGCTGGCGATCCCGACGGCTATTCCTGGTGTTGACAGCGCGATTTTAAATCCTCGAAACACCTGGGCTGACAAGGATGCGCATGATCGTTATGCAAGAGAACTGATGGATAAATTTATTGAGAACTTCAAAAAGTTTGATGTGAGTGATGCCGTTCGGGAAGCAGGTCCGCGATAACTTTTACCCCAAAACCCCCCTTTTTCGCAAAAGGGGGATAAAACAAAAACCTCTGTATAATCAATAACATACAAAAATCAGGCGCAAAACAGCGGGCCGGAAAATAAAAATTTGTTAGTATATTCAATAACTTACATAACATTCCTCAGTCGAAATCGACTCTACTCTATCCGAGCCGCGACCGTCAGGGAGCGTCACAGGTATTGTGTTAATTTCATGGTATTTTGCAGAGCTTGTGATGCGCTCCCTGACGGTCGCGGTCGCGGCTCGGATAGAGCTGATTTGCGCATAGCAGCATTCAGGCTGACAAATAAAACACATCGCTGTAGAGTACAATGCATACAGGGAGATCATTATGAAATTAACATTCAAATCGATCAGACTAATCAGCCTCCTTTTTCTATTTTTAATTTTTACAATCGAAAAATGTTATGCGGACATGCCGGGTGTTTCCTGTCAAAGTACATGCCCCGAAACACCGCCCCCCTTTAAAAGTAACCAGCCGTTTCCATTGGGCGCGCACTGTACCCGACTCAAACAAAATACCATTTACTATCGAACAGCTGGCGAAAATAATCCCACCCTGATTTTTTCGTCCGGCACAGGCTTTCCGTCCGATGGCTGGTATGAGTCAAACATCGCCAATCAAATATCAAAAAAAGTGCGCGTATTTTCATATGATCGTGTTTTCACTTTTAACAGTTGTCCGAATCCCAATAATTACATGCCCATCACCGCACAGGATGTTGTCACGCAATTACATCAACTATTGAAACAGGAAAATATAAAACCGCCCTATATTTTAGTGGGCCAATCGATAGGCGGTTTATATATGTTGCTCTATGCGAGAGAATTTCCACAGGAAGTAGCAGGACTCGTCCTGATGGACGCGAGCACCGATAATGGCCCAACACCTTTGCCAAAAGAAGCAAAACCCATTTTAAAAAAAATGGGAAATCCGGAAAATCCTTTGCCTGATAATCCACTTTATAACGAAATAATTGGTCAGCTCCCGAGTTACTTACAAATGAGAAATGCGCCGCCATTGCCAAATGATATGCCACTCATTGTTATGTATGCGACAAAACATTGTTTGCCGTCAGCATGGACTAAAAAATTAATGTGCATGACAGCAAAACAGGAAGAAAATCACAAGGCACATCAAGTTGAAATGTTTAATATGACGAGCGTTCATCAACTCATTCAGGTGAATGGCGACCACATGAGCTTTTTTACAAAAGAGCAAAATCCTGTTGTGATGAATGCATTGAATGAAATTTTAATAATGGCGCAACCACGGTTAAAAAATCATCATGAATAACATTGCACACCATCTTCAAACTGTCCAGCACCTCATCCGTGCAGCTGAAATTCGCTACCACCGCGAACCTTTATCTGTCTCACTTCTCGCCGCGAGCAAAACACATTCTGTCGAAAAAATTCGGGAAGCCCTTCTCGCAGGACAACATGCATTCGGTGAAAATTACGTGCAGGAAAGTCTTCTAAAAATAAACGCGCTCGCGCATGAAAATATCGAATGGCACTTCATCGGTTCCATTCAGGAAAATAAAACCAAAAAAATTGCTGAGCATTTTGCATGGGTGCATACTATTGATGACATGAAAATTGCAAAACG
>DATIJJ010000076.1:0-20711 GCA_035478795.1 Gammaproteobacteria bacterium
TGGATACGAATGCCCACCTGATACAAATGCAGCGCGCGGAATATATTCGTCTGGCGATCGAACACATGAATATGTCCGTTAAAAATAAGAAACGGATTGAGCGCCTGAAAAAGGCAAGTCTGCGTGTCAGAAAGGAAAGTATGCGTATCAATAAAGAATTTGGCAGGATAGAGCATGATCCCGAAGATTAAACAGGGTGAAATATGGTTAGCCAATTTAAACCCGACGCGCGGGACTGAGCCGGGTAAGTGCCGTCCTGTGCTTGTTTTGCAAAGTCAGGCGCTTCTCGATATTCAGCATCCTTCTACCTTGATTGTTCCCTTATCGACAAAATTAATCGATAACACAGATCCGTTGCGTGTTCGTATCAAAGCGCAGGGAAAACTGAGTCAGGATTCGGATTTGCTGATCGATCAAATCAGGGCGATTGATAATAAGCGATTGATAGAAGGGCCATTGTGTCAATGCAAGGAAAGGTTTATGCAGGTCGTGTATGTAGCCATTCAGGAAGTGATGGGAATGGCAGATTATGGGATCGATTTTGCATGATGCCAGCACGTTACTGCATTTTACTGAATTTTAGCACCAACTTACTGAGGAAGTCAATACAACCTGTTGATTAATAAAGAAATTTTTTAAAATTTTCGCGCGAGCAACGAACCAGTTTTATGTAACTTATTGAATATACTGGAATTTTTATTTTTTCCTTCTTCATAAGATTTTATTAAGATTTATCCTGTACGATATCCATCCAATTGATTACTAAAACGAAGAGAAGCCATCATGCTAAGCCAATCCCTCCTTGGTGATCCAACAAGAGGATCGATTAATGACGACCCCGAGAATACGGAGCACAAGCGAGTCGTTGTTTCTGTGCGACCCAATACGACAAGACAACTCTTTACCAGTCTGATGATTCCTGCTGATCGTACGAAAATATCACGAAAGCACTTGCAAAAAAGAGTAACTCCCGCTGTGTTGAGCCGAATTCTTGATTTTTGTACGACAACAGAAGGCTATGCTTTGCTTGAGATGATACGGCCTTATCCGATGGAATTTTTAAAAAAATATTATTGTGACAATCGTCCTCCCGAAAATAAAAGTGATCCCAAAAAAGATGTGGATTCATTTATGCTGTCGGTTCCAGATGTTAACCGAAGTGTGAGATTGTCTTTATCAAAAGACGATGTCACAACACTTCTCACGACAATTAATGAAAATATGTCAGCCCGGGTTTCAAAAAAAATGCCTTGCAAGGTGGCGCTCTATTCGATGCCCTTCGTTGGCATTGGCCTGATTCTTGCAGGCGGCTGGACAGCGTTTGGTTATTATTGGGGATATATTCACCCGGGCAAGGTTGCAGAAAGTGACGCGCTGAAAAGACCAGCCAATGCCATTTATGCAGAATTGCAGGAAAGATGTGGTGATATGTTCCAGTTTCATCATAACCAGAGCCGCCCTTTTGATCCGGGTTGCACAATCGTGCAAGACTTGCCGTGTGGGAGGCACTGTAACAAGGGTATTCCCTGCGAGGTGTATGATCCGTATTTTCTGGAGTGTGGCATGAGTTTAGGCCAGAATTTTAATGATTATGTCGTTCAATTCCCGCTTTATACATACAGGCATAATCCCGTGGCATACAGCAGTGCGCCTTACGTCAGGCTGGTGAAGTGTTCAAAAGAGCTCATGGCAAATTATACGGATTACTGTCAGGCGGCAATGGATATTTATGCTTCCGAGGAGAATATTGCAGCGGGAGTCTGTATCACGGACGGACTGCTTTCGTTCTTCTATATCATTTTTGTGTTTGGGCTGACCTGTGACAGAAATAACCAGTTCATCCAATGTGCGCGTCGACGCGCCGAAATTGAATTGCTGGCAAGTGTATTTTTAGACACATGGGCGATGGCACAAAACAAAGGTTATTCTCGTGAATATCGAGCGTATGTTGATTGTGTGGCCGAGCAAAAACAGACGGTGGGATTTGTTCGGGATGAGATGCGAGGGTGGCGGGAAACCCCGGCGAATGCGGGTGTGACAAATGCTCATTGCGCGTTTTATAAAAAACCGGAGAATGATCAGCCTGATCAAATGACCGATGCGAATGGTGTGTCACTGAAAAAATCGGAAAATGAGGAAATAAAAAAATGCGTGAACGGTTACTAGGACATTCGATTAATAGCGATGAGCACGCAGTGGTTGTTCAGCCAAAAAAAACAAAAAAGAAATCGGCTAAAAAAACGTTAGCTGATTTGCCGGAAGCCATCGTGCATCACATTCTTGATTTTTGCGATACAGCGGAAGGGTATCAATTTTTGAAAGGATGGAGTTGTGACTGGCCAATGGTGTTGAGGCAACTGGAAAAATACAGTGGACAGAAAAAAGCGTCTGCATTTCTTCAGTATGCGATAGGTTTTTCTTCCGCACCTCTTTTGCTAACAAAAATGGATCGCGATATTCAATCGACTGCAAGAAAAACGGCAGTTAAGTTAACTCTCACGCCCGGCCTGAACTGGATTGGTATGGGAATCGGATTGTTTGTGACAGGGACAGTGACATATGGTTGTTACTGGGGAATCATGGGTGAAGGAGAAAATGGCCGTGAAATCGATACGTTCACTCGAAGTAGCAATCTGATTTACAGGCAGACGCAAAAAAAGTGTACGGATATTTTTTCTTTTCAGGATAATGAAACTTTTCAAAATTGCACGATTATTCAGAATTTGCCGTGTTATTCCAATTGTACGGACACTGTAAAAAATTGTGATGCGTATGATCCCTATGTCATGAATTGTGGAAAACCGGGGGGTAGTTATGAAAATTTTGAGTCCCTTGGGTCTTTTCCAAATAGCTGGTCGGAGAGATTGCAGACAAATAATCCGGTGCCTTATACGACGTCACTTTATGAAAGATGGCTGAATTGTTCAGCAGCGGATGTGGCGGCTTATATTGCTCTTTGTGAAAAGGTGAGAAGCGATGCCGTTGACAGGGATTTTGCTGAAGGGATGATGATACTGGGCGCTGTTTTTTCTGTTGTTTGTATGGTTTTTATTTTGTTAGTGAGATCAGAGATCGGTTGTTATCGTGCCGAAGGCCGGAAAATTATGTTGGATAGCACTTTTTCAGATTGGCTGGAGCGAGTGCCAGCTTCGAGTGAGTATCAAAAATTAATTACGTGGACGCAAAGTGATGTAACAAGTTTACCGGTGAATGAGGCGCGGCGTCGGTTAGAGAGGCTGATTACGCGAATGAATACAGAGACTGAAGTGAAAACGGAACAAAAAGAAGTGAAAACGGAACAAAAAGCAGAATCGGATAGTCCGGCTCCGGTTGCTCCAAAGGGATTTGCTCGTACAGCGTGTCGTTTTTTTAAGTATCGACCGGATGAGGAAGCCGCGGCAGCCGCATCAAAAAAATCGCAATTGTGTTCTGCTTCCGATCCGGATGCCATTCAGAAAGTGAGTGCAACACCTGGCGGGGTGTAAGGTGTGTTATCGGGCGCAAATGGATTGTCGTGCCGTTGACGAATGATGGCAACGATCTGCGGAGAAGGGTTGATTGGTCGCCGCAGTGACGTTTTTCAAAAAACTGTTTTTAGATACGAATACAGCGGTATTTCCATCGGCATGCGTTTTCTTTTCAACCGGACTGGCTGCTGGCGAGGGGCGTCTCAGTGTGTCTGTTCCTTTTTGAGCGAGTGCTGTGTCAATGACAGGTGCAGGAGATGTCGTTGGTGAATGAACCGATTTTTCCGAGGCAGTTGTTTCTTGTGACATGGACTGCGACACGGAGCAGATCAGTGACGTTTTGCGAAAACTGTTCCATACGTAACTCGTCGTCATGGAGAAGCGCGGTTCTGGCAATCTTTTCGGTTCCATCATTTTGCTGATGACGGTCCGGGTTTCCTTTCCATACAAACCTGCAATAATCGTTCCGAGCGTGCTGCCAATTGCCGTGAAGAGGGGAACCGACACGAGCGCAAAAGGCCCGCCGCAAACGAGCCCAATGCCAAATCCAATGATGCCACCCAGGACAGAACCCACCATGCTGCCGGAACCGGTACGCTGAGTCCATGGCAGGCAGGTGGATTTTTCTTCCTTTTTAACAAATTGACGCGGAAGCCAGACGGTCACAATACCGCCAAACCAGCCGAGAATGCCGCCGATGGCGGTTCCAAGCCACATGTTTCCGCAGGCAATACCCACAATGGTGCCGACTGTCGCCAGGATGTAGGAACCCGAACGCATGCAATAATCGGGGGAATTTTCTGCATCCGCATCATCATTCCAGTACTTTTTGACATACGCTGAAAATCGATGTCCCGTGATACCTGCAATGCCACCTGCGACAACGGCACATGCACCGCCACAGATTAACATCGCCATCATCGGGCTCCAGAAGGGGAAGAGCCATGCGCCAGCAAGGACTGCGAAAAAGAGGCCGACTGAATTGCCGAGTTGCATGCCTGAGCGGATGTAATTATTGCGAAACTGGTCCTTGTCAGGATCCGAATTTTCCATGGTCAGTTTTTCATTGGCAGTGACATTTTCTTTTTTAATTCTTTTTGCCTGCAGCAACAGCGGTTTTTCATAACCCAATAACTTGCCCGCTTTATTCACGAGAGGAATGAGCGTCATGCCCAGCACAAAACTGCCGACACCGGCAATGCTGGTGACGATGGCCATGAGGCCATTCGTCAGAGGCGATTTATCGCACCAGGCATAAAGTGCACTGATCGCAGGACCCAGAAATGTGCCGGTGACGAATTGGGTTTTACCGAACTTGGACCAACCTTCCGTACCGGTAATCCAGAGCGTCTCATTTTTTTTAGGGTCAATTTTGCGAGAGCGCCGATACAAAATGTAGGGTACCGCCAGCAATCCAATGACAAGAGACGCGACATCCGCCAGTATTGGCGTCAGGAATTTTTTGACAGAGTCTGGCAGGGGCAGGAACATCGCAATCCCCGTGCCGACTGACCAGCCCACATTGGCCAGTGTTTTGAAGTTACGATAGAACGGGTTTAATGCGCCATTGGTGTAATACCAGCCGTATCGCACGCAGAGCAAGTGACCGATGAGTCCGACAAGGAGACCCGCTCCATTACCAATGAGATTGCCAGCCTGCAGATCATTGTCTTGCCATGTGGGATCGTGCGGTGTGCGCGCGAGATCACGTGCATCAAATACGCCCTGTCCAAATCCGCCGCTAAATTGCTTCACCTCCAGCCAGCGGCTGCCATAATTTAAAATATCTTTCTCTTGAATGGGTTTATTGTCGGGGGGAGGGGGGGTATCAACGGGAACTTGCGGTGAATTTCTTACATTAAACAGGCGTCTTGCTTCTTCTTCTGACAGGGTTTCTTTTCGGGGAGGGCTTGCATCAGCGGGGGGTAAAAAAAAACGGTTTTCGCCAGCGCGATTCTTCTTTTGCGCTGTGCGTTCATTACTCATGCGAACCACCAGAAGGCATATTAGACCCTTAATCTTGTCAGGTTTTGGGTTGTCTTCAGTGCATCCTGCGTTTTAAATAATTATGTTCCAGATTTTGTGCGGCATTCTAGCGGATTTCGTGTCCTCGCACAAGAGGAATTTGATTTTTTTTGTGAGAAAACAGCCTGGATCGTTTGCGGAATGGGTTCAATCAGGGTAAATTAGGCGGCAGCACTTTTATATTAAGGACGCACTATGCAACTCGTTGATGCTATTTCCAATTTTTTCATCACCACGGCGCATGCCGACACAGGCGCAGCACCTGCTCCACAAGGCGGTTTTTCCTTTGTCATCATGATGGGTATTTTGATTTTCTTCATGTATTTTGCCATCTGGCGTCCCCAGGCAAGACGGGCAAAAGAGCAAAAGGATTTATTGAGCTCGCTTGCAAAAGGTGATGAGGTGGTGACAGCCGGCGGCATATTGGGAACGATCAGCAAAATTTCCGATAATTATGTGGTGCTTGCCATGGCGGACAATATTGAAATCACGATGCAAAAATCCTCCATTGTGAGTGCGCTGCCCAAGGGCACCTTGAAATCCATTTAAGTCGGAACAGGGACGAACATTATGGTGCTTAACCGCTTTCCCTGGTGGAAAAACGCAGTGATTATCTGCGTTATTTTACTGGCATTTGTTTACGCGCTTCCGAATGTGTACGTGGAAGATCCGGCAGTCCAGGTCTCGCCTGCGAGTGCCACGATTGCGCTCGATCCAATGATCTCTGATCAAATCCGTCAGACCTTGCAAAAAGCGGGCATTCCCTTCAAACAGATTCAACCCGAAAATCGCACTGTGCTGATTCGATTTTATTCGACGGATGCACAATTCAAGGCGAAAGAGTTGATTCAGGAGTCGCTCGGCGAAAATTATCTCGCAGCCATTAATCTCGCACCGGCAACGCCTGGCTGGTTGCGTGCCATCGGCGCCATGCCGATGAAACTGGGGCTTGATTTACGCGGGGGGGTGCATCTTTTATTACAGGTGGATGTCGATACGGTCATCAAACAGCGTATCGAAGGCGATCTCAATAATATCGGCCAGGAATTACGAAAGCAGCATATTCGCTATTCCGGCATGACGCGTGAAGGTGACAATGGTATCCGCCTGCAATTTCGAGCACAGGATGCGATGGATGAGGCGAACCGTTATTTAAGCCAGCACTTTGGTGAATTTGTCTTTACCAAAGACACACAAAACGGGCTGGTTTTACAGGGTCTCCTGTCGCCATTGGCTCTTCAACAGGCACACCAGGAAACGCTCGATCAGGCGATGAATACCCTGCGTAACATGGTGAATGAGCTCGGTGTGACGGAAGCGGTGGTACAGCAGCAGGGCACAACGCGCGTCATGGTCGAGTTGCCGGGTATTCTTGATACAGCACAGGCCAAAAATTTATTGGGAAAAACGGCGACACTCGAATATCACATGGTCGATATCGATCACGATGTGCGCGGTACGGTTCCGCCAGATACCCGATTGTATTCGTATGAAGGACGTCCGGTCCTCCTGAAAAACCAGATTATCCTGCGCGGTTCATCCATTACGAGTGCCATGGCCAGCATGGGTGAAGATGGTCGTCCCTCGGTGAATGTGCGCCTCGGTGGCGGCGGTGAGGGTCTTTTCACCCAGACAACGGCTGAAAATATCGGTAAACCGATGGGAGTTTTGTACGTTGAAGTGCATTCCGAGACAAAGGAAGTGAATGGCCAGAAAGTGATAAATTACCAGACCGAACGCAAGGTCATCAGTGTTGCAACCATTCAAAGTGCGCTGGGTAACAGTTTTCAGATTACGGGATTAACCAATGCCGAGGAAGCGCGTAATCTTGCATTGTTACTGCGAGCCGGTGCGCTTCCGGCACCTGTCACGATTATTGAAGAACGTCAGATTGGTCCGACGCTTGGCAAGCAGAATATTCATCAGGGTGTGTTGTCAGTCATAACCGGTTTTATTCTCGTTGTGATTTTCATGGCGCTTTATTATGGCGTGATGGGACTCATTGCAGATCTGGCGCTCACCATGAATCTTATTCTGATTGTGGCAATCCTGTCGCTGCTGGGGGCTACGATCACCTTGCCCGGGATTGCGGGGATGGTTTTGACCATGGGGATGGCGGTGGATGCGAATGTCCTGATTTTTGAACGCATTCGTGAAGAGTTGCGCAATGGCGCGGGCGTTCAGGCGAGTATTCATGCGGGATATGATCGGGCTTTCATGACGATTGTGGATGCGAATGTGACGACGCTGATTGTGGCGATTGTGTTATTTAGCCTGGGTTCCGGCACCGTCAAGAATTTTGCGGTCACACTGACAGTCGGTCTTATTACGTCGATGTTTACAGCGATTACCGGTACGCGTGCGATTGTGAATGCGTTGTATGGCGGGAAGCCGGTGAAGAAAATTTCGATCGGCCTTTGATCAAGACTATTTAACAGGCACTTTATTGGAACCTTAACATGGAATTTTTCAAACAAAATACGCGAATTGATTTCATGGCACAGCGCCGATGGGCGGCTGTTTTGTCGATTATTTTATTTGCCCTGTCACTGATTTCACTCGCGGTGAACGGATTAAACTGGGGACTGGATTTCACAGGCGGCACGCAAATGCATCTGGTTTTTCCGGAAGCAGAGGACTTGAATGGCATTCGTGCGACACTGGAGAAAGGCGGTTTTAAAGAAGCGACGGTCATCAGTTATGGCACATCAAAAGATGTGCTTGTGAGTCTTTCGCCGGTTAAGGATAACAAACAAAACGCGGCGGGATCGACTGAGGATACGACCGTCTCGCGCGTTAAGACATTATTACCGAATGCGACCATGGCGCAGGTGGATATTATCGGGCCGCAGGTCGGGCAGGAACTGGCGACCAAAGGTGCATTGGCCATCGTGATTGCGTTGCTTGGCACGATGATTTATATCGCGTTGCGATTTGATTTTCGATTTGCGATTGGCTCGACGGTTGCGTTGATTCACGATCCTGTGTTGATTTTAGGGATTTTTTCTTTTTGGCACCTCGAATTTAATTTAATCGTGCTGGCCGCTGTTTTGACGGTGATTGGTTATTCACTGAATGACACGATTGTTATTTTCGATCGTATTCGTGAAAATTTTCGCAAATTACGCAAGGCCACACCGCTTGAAGTGGTGAATCAGGCGACGAACCAGACGTTATCGCGAACGATCATGACATCCGTTCTGACGTTGCTGGTTGTGTTGGCACTTTATTTTCTGGGCGGCAGTATGCTGCATGGATTTGCGCTGGCGTTGATTATTGGTATTGTGGTCGGGACATACTCATCGATTTATGTGGCGGGATCGTTGTCTTTGATGCTCGGTGTAAATCGCCAGAGTCTGTTGCCACCGACGAAGGAAATGCTGGATAACAGGCCATAGAGTTATTGCCTGATTTTAGAAGGATCAATATCCACTATTGCAATCATCCCTTCTTTGAAGTCTGGATTTTCCAGATGTTCTTCAATGGATTTTTTTAAGGGAAGAGATTCGTTATCTAACAACGCGAATTCTGGATAAGCTCAGTGCCATTCCTGTCATGCCAGCATGCTCTTAGCTGGCATCCAGTGCCACATTAGATATATTAATATCCAATTTTGGTTTTTTATCATGGTGGGTAAAAGCTATTAGCCCGGCAATAATATTGATAAAGCCATTCACAGGACTACGATTTCATAAGATTTATAAAGACGCTGGATGCCAGCTAAAGGCATGCTGGCATGACAGTAATGCCGCTGGGCTTATCCAGAATTCGCGTTAACAGTAAACCTTCAAGGTGGCATTCAATAGCTTCATGTGCATTATGCACAGCTTCCTCGACCGTATCACCTGCAGAAAAACAGCCTGGTAAATCAGGAACAATAACACCATAAGCACTGCTTTCATCTTTGTGAATAAAAATGGGATATTTCATGTATTGTCCTCTATCCGTGCGTCATCCCGCGACGCTCTTTAAGCGGGACCCAGCGCCTTTCTTCAATTATTTTATTAAACAATGAGTATGGAATTTACTATGAATACATTCTGTATGTATATTCTTTACGATTTATTAGATCAATTATTTAACCTCAATTATGGATAAGCAAAGGACTTATGCGTAAATCAGGCTTCTATCCGAGCCGCGACCGTCAGGGAGCGCGTCACAAGTTCTGCGAGATACCAACGGAATTAGAAAATACCGTGACGCTTCCTAACGGTCGCGGCTCGGATAGAAGCCTGATTTACGCAACAAGTCCTTTGCTTATCCATAACTGAGGTTATTTACTTAAAAGGCGCTGGGTCCCGCTTAAAGAGCGTCGCGGGATGACGCACGGATAGAGGTCTAAAGTGCATACCCAGGCATATTATCTATAATCAGATCAGAGAAAATCAAACCAGGCACGGCCTGATCTGTTTTAACAACAATTTTAAAATTTTTGGACTGCCAGCGACGATATTGCCACTTTTAAGATAATCTTCTGCACCATTGAAATCACACACAATGCCGCCGGCTTCTTTCACAAATAAAATCCCGGCTGCAAGGTCCCACGGCTTTAAGCCCATTTCCCAAAAACCATCCAGACGGCCACAAGCCACATAGGCTAAATCCAGCGTCGCAGCACCGGCACGTCGCACATCACCGGCATAGGGTAAAACAGCTTCGAGACTCGCGAGATACGATCGAATCGCATCCGGCGAATGCCGGTGCGGAAAACCCGTCCCGAGCAAACACTCACTCAGTAATTTATGTTGACTCACGCGAATACGGCGCTCATTCAATTGCGCTCCCTTGCCGCGACTGGCGCTAAACAATTCCTGACGTATCGGGTCATACGTCACGCCGTGCTCGATTTTACCTTTATGAGAAAGTGCGATAGATACCGCAAATTGAGGAAATCCGTGAATGAAATTGCGTGTGCCGTCCAGTGGATCAATAATCCACGTGTAGTCATTTCCCGCCACTTCACCACTTTCTTCCCCGAGGATCCCGTGATTTGGATGGGCTTTTCGAATAATGGCAATAATCTCGCGTTCAGCCTGTTGATCAATATCCGTCACATAATCATTGGGTTTTTTTTCAGAAATGTGAATCTTATCAAGCCGATCGAGCGCGCGGACAATGATATTACCCGCACTGCGGGCAGCCTGAATAGCCAGATTAATGAAGGGATCTCTCATAAATGTCGTCGGGAACAGTCTTTAAAAATAGGCTGCATAGAATAACAAAGTTTCAACGCAAAGCAAAACGATTGTGGTATAGTGCGTGGGTTAATTTTTAAAGAGTTTTGTTGGCTGACCGTGCCATGAAAGCATTTTTAGACACTATTCGTATTATTCTGATTGAAACCTCACACCCGGGCAACATAGGTTCTGTCGCGCGCGCCATGAAAACGATGGGATTAAAGCAGCTTTACCTCGTCAATCCGGTTTGTTTTCCACACCCCAAAGCAAACGAGCTTGCGTCTTCTGCTGTTGATATTATCGAACAGGCTGTTCTCACAGAAACGCTTGATCAGGCGCTGTCGGATTGTCATTTGATCATTGGCACGAGCACGCGATCCCGCACGATTCCCTGGCCCATGCTGTCACCGCGTGATCTTGCCTTAAAAATTCAAGCGCAACCGGACGGAGCGCAGACCGCCATTTTATTTGGACGCGAGCAGTCAGGGTTGACGAACGACGAATTGCATCGCTGTCATTTCCACGTGCAGATTCCGGCGAATCCGGAATACAGTTCACTCAATATTGCAGCCGCTGTGCAGGTCGTTGCGTATGAAATTTATCTCGCGAGTTTGAAAAAGTCGGCATCACATGCCTGGGATTATCCGATGGCAACGCATCAGGAAATGGAAGGGTTTTATGCGCATCTTGAAAAAGTGTTAGTGAATCTGGAATTTTTAAATCCCAAGGCGCCACGTCAATTGATGACACGGTTGCGTCGTCTTTTTGCACGTGCGCAACCGGATGCGATGGAAATAAATATTTTGCGCGGCATCCTGGGATCGGTGGAGAAAAAACCGGAATGAAATGTATTTATCTGGATTATGCAGCGACCACGCCCGTTGATCCGCGTGTCGCAAATAAAATGATGCACTCTCTCATGCCCGAGGGTGTTTTTGGTAATGCCTCATCCACACATGTCGCGGGACAGCTTGCCAAAAAAGCAGTGGATGAAGCACGAGAACAGGTGGCTGAAACACTTCATGCTTCATCTGATGAAATTATCTGGACATCGGGTGCGACTGAATCGAATAATCTGGCCTTGAAAGGAGCTTCGACTCTTTATCAGGGCAAGGGCAAACATATTATTACGATGAAAACAGAACACAGTTCGGTCACGGATGTTTGTCAACATCTCGAAAAAAAAGGTTTTTTTGTGACGTATTTAACGCCCGAGCCCAATGGATTACTGAATATTGAAAAATTTCATGCTGCATTGCGCGAGGATACGATGCTGGTTTCTATCATGCAGGTGAATAATGAAACCGGCGTGATTCAGGATATCGATGCCCTGTCGCATCATACGTCAGAGCGCGGGATTTTATTGCATGTCGATGCAGCACAAGCGATTGGAAAAACAGAATGGAATCTTCAAAAAACACCGGTTGATCTCGTTTCACTGTCCGCGCATAAAGTCTATGGGCCCAAAGGTATCGGTGCATTGTATGTTCGCCGAAAACCACGCATACGAGTGGAAGCCCAAATGCATGGCGGTGGTCACGAGCAGGGCATGCGGTCGGGAACACTGCCCGTGCACCAGATTGTCGGGATGGGAGAAGCATTTCTGCTGGCCAGAAAAATGTATGCAGAAGACTACAAAAAAATCAGTGAAATGAAAAAATATTTTTATGAAACATTACGCCAAAAAACGGACGTGATCGTTAATGGCGATGTTAAAAAATCCGTTCCGCATATTTTAAATTGTCGCTTTCCGGGTGTCGATGCAAAAGCATTTATGAAAAAAAATCCTGATATTGCAATTTCAACCGGTTCTGCCTGTCATGCAAAAGGTGACGAGCCATCGTACGTGTTACGTGCAATGGGTTTGACGACGGAAGAAGCGCTATGTTCGTTGCGTTTTTCATTTGGGCGGTTTACGACGCAAGAAGAAATTGACGGCTGCATCATGCGTTTACTCAGGCGGTAAAAATGCGACGCGTACTTCTACGGGTTCCAGTGTTTTATTACGCATCCATGAAAAATGCATGATTTCTGTCGGACCTAAATTTTTAAAACGTACGCGAATATCTTTTTCGGCTGTCTGATATTCTTCCGTGGGATCCCAGACAAAAATCGCACCTTCCTGTCGTACTTTATTTTCATCAATCCACGAACTCACTTTCGGATTCCAGTCGATATAAACGGTCGGCTGATCACTGGAATAAAACGCAATATTGCCCGCCATCCAGCGCGGGCCTGCAACATACAAAAGCGGTTTATGATAATGTTGCTGCCATTGTTGAGTGAGATCATGCGCGATCATTTCGCCTGGAAAATTGGCGCTGGAGGGTTCTTTCCCGCGAATTAATGCGGCGGAATACATGCTAATCATCACAAATGATAATACCAGCAAAAAAGCGATGAATGAGTAAAACCGTTCGCGCGTCAGTCGCGGCGTGAGCCATGTCATCAACATAATGCCGGAAAGAGAAAGCAACGGTTGTCCCCAACCGGCACGCAAGCGCATGCCAAAGAGCGCAGATAATAAAACCGTCATCAGTAACGGCCCAAATCCCATGAACAGTAAAAAAGTTTTGTCGAATGTAGAAAGGGGTTCGCGTTTTTCTAAAACCGGTTTTTTCCCCAATAATAAAATGGAAAAAACCAGCAAGGCGGGTAATAACACTTCCAGTTGCTGCCAGGTGAATTGCAGCGGAAATTCAACATGATTCAGTAACGTCGGCGGACTGCTGATGCGTTCTACGGCATAATCCACCGTAATAAAATCATGTGAAAAGAGCCAGAGGGTGTGCGGCAAAATAATGATGACAAAAATCAGCAAGCCAAAATAAAGATGTGATGATTTAAAACGTTCACGCGCGATGGGATGGATCAAAAGAAAAATAGCCATCGGGATGAGTAGCATGGCGGTGTAGTATTTCGCCATCATGCCAAGACCGGCAAATAATCCTGTTAACAACCAGTCAGATAATTTATTTTCTCGTGTTGCCTGATAAAAATAGAGAATGGTCAGCGCCCATAACCCGAGTTCGAGTGTGTTATCGTTAAAATCAATCGCATGTAAATTGTAATATTGCATGCTCTCGAGTAACAACACAGCAATCAGCGCATAAAGTGGCGGCAAATATTTTTTGCCCAGTTGAAAGGTCGCCCAAAAACAGATAGCGACAGACAGTTGACTGAATAAATAAATCATCCAGGATGAACCATTGCCGAGATAAATCGCAAGTCGCGTGAGCCACGCATTTAAAAAAGGATTTTTATCGTATCCGAGAACAAGTTGATGCCCCCAGATCGTTCCTTCCATGGCATCCATCGGCAGGGTATAGCGAACAATGGCTGGCGTGAGTGTCCACAACACAATATGCAGAAAAATAAAAAGGGACAACCAGCGCTCTGCCGGAAAGGATCTGGTGAAATTATTAATCATTGTATTTTCAAGGGATTGGAAAAGTGGCGCATTTTAACGCAATTTGGGTTCGTTGGCCAGTCTTAATAAATTGTATTCTAATTGGACTATAATGGAAAATGATGCATAGAAGGCATCAAGGGGAGGGGGTATGCCAACCAAACAAATAAAAGAATTTCTTGATAATCATCACATTAAGTATTTGAGCATCGATCATTCACCGAGTTATACCGCGCAGGAAATTGCGGCTGTCGCGCATATTTCAGGAAAAATGCTGGCCAAGACCGTGATCGTCAAGGCCGGGTCGCAGTTTTATATGGTGGTGATTCCGGCGACCGATTACATTAATTTTTCGGAATTGAAGGAATGGACAGGGGCGAGCGAAGTGGACCTTGCAAAGGAATCGGAATTTAAAAGTAAATTTCCGGAATGTGAAGTGGGTGCCATGCCGCCGCTTGGCAATTTATATGGACTACCCGTGTTGATTTCAAGCAGTCTGATTTCAAAGGGTGATATTGCCTTTAATGCCGGTTCGCATTCGGAATTGATTAAAATGTCGTACGAGGATTTTGCCAAACTCGTCAACCCAAAAGTGATTACGATGCATTAGGGACGAGTGTTTGAATCTCAGCCCAAAAGTCTTCCCTGAATTTATCAGTGGAAAAGTGTTTTTTGACACGCTCATAACCTTTCTCACCCCATGCAGCCAATTCCTGTGTCGGCAAATTCGCCATGCTGATCAGTGCTTCTGCCAGTAAATGCGAATCGCGTGCGTCGACAATGACGCCTGCATCACCGATCACTTCCGGAATCCCGTTAATGCGCGTGCCAATCACAGGAACCCGGGCGATCATGGCTTCTGTCAGCACACGACCAAAGGCTTCTTCAACGGAGGATAAAACAAACAGATCAAATGCTTTCAGATAGCGTTGTGCATCCGGCACAAAACCGGTAAAGACCACATCGTTTTCAAGATGCAATTTCGCAGTCAACTGTTTTAATTCTTCTAAAAGTACGCCATCGCCCATCATGTATAAAATGGTGCGTGGCAAACGTGCCTTTGCACTGGCGAAAGCATACAGTAATGTTTTTTGATCCTTGTCAGGCACGAGTCGACCGATGTTGCTCATCGCAAAAACAGCGGATGGAATATTCAGCGCTTTTCTTGCGGCATCACGTGATAACAGATTTTTTTCTGAAAGCGACATGTCCATGCAATTATAGAGCGTGATCACGCGTTCTTTTGGCGCTCGCCAGATTTGTTTTCGCATATCATCCCGCACGGCGTCTGAAACACCGGCAAAACACATATTTTTTTTCAAAAGAAGAGCGATAAACCATTTTCGACTGATATTGTCGAGCGTTTCCATCGCATGCATGACAAAAACCATCGCGGGTATTTTACAAAAAAGTGAAACACACATCATCGTGTAAATGGGTTTATAGCGATGAGCAATGACCAGCTCAAATTGCTCTTTTCGACAGAGCAAGGTCAAATTTTTGATGAGATTGATTTTTAATCCGCGAAAATGATTTTTTGGAAGATTTAAAAAAAGGACTTCCTCGCTCAACATTTTATTTTTTGTGTTTTCATTTGCCTCACTGGCAAGGTAAGCGACCGTGACCTTGTATTTGTCACGATCGAACAGTTTTGTGTATTGATTGGCAACGTCAATGAATTGTGTGGCATCATTGTGCATCAAAATCAGGATATTTTTACGATTTTCCATCTACCGTACACTCCAGGTTTCCTTTCATTAATCGAATATGGATTTTATCGCCGATGTTGACGTCATCTGCCTTGTCCAGAATGGTATTGTTTATCACACGCGTTGTAATGGAGAAACCGCGCTGTAACGTTGCAAGTGGGCTTAGCGCATCCATTTTTGCGGCAACAATTTGCAATTTTTTCTGTAAATCTGCGATGTGTTTTTCTTGCAGGCGAGTCAGATTCATTTCAAAATAATCGAGTTGTTGTGACTGTTCCTGCAATTTTCGCTTCGGATGTTGTTGTTGTAAATTTTTCTCCAGCCATCCCGTTTTTTCCCGGTACTGAATGATTTTTTGCGTGATGATGCGGGTCAGGTGTTTTTCATCATCGGTTAAATCGCCAGCCAGTTTGGTTTGATCGGGTGTGATGAGTTCGGCGGCGGCTGTCGGTGTTGCGGCACGCAAATCAGCGACAAAATCAGCGATGGTAAAATCAATTTCGTGTCCGATGGCGCTCACAATGGGAATCTCACTTTCATAAATGGCTTTTGCGACACGTTCATCATTAAAACACCATAAATCTTCGAGTGAGCCACCACCGCGTGCTAAAAGCAGCACATCGCATTCCTGACGGGTGTTGGCCTGTTTTAGCATGTCAGTGATATTTTCTGCGGCTGTTTCACCCTGGACGAGTGTCGGGTAAAGAATAACGGGTGCTGTTCGATAGCGTCGTTTCAGCACGCTTAAAATATCCCGAATGGCAGCGCCGGTGGGTGAGGTCACAACACCGATGGATCGCGGAAAAAGAGGCAGTGGTTTTTTTTTGGCAAGATCAAAATAACCGGCCTCGGCAAGCCGTTTTTTGAGTGCTTCGAAGGCTTGTCGTAATTTTCCTTCACCGATGTCTTCCATGTGTTCTGCAATCAGTTGATAATCACCGCGGTTTTCATAGAGACTGACGCGTACCTTGACGAGCACATGCATGCCATCTTTGGGCTGAAAACCGAGCGAGCGATTTTCCCGGCGAAAGAGGGCGCAGCGAATTTGTGCTGCTTCATCTTTCAATGAAAAATACCAGTGGCCGGATGTGTGTGCCTTGAAGCCGGAAATTTCACCTTCCACCCAAAGGAGCGGGAAATGATTTTCCAGCAAAAATCGCGCCTCGCGATTCAGACGGCTCACGGTATAAATTTCTTCAGAATGGCTGAGATCAATCATTTGAGAAGTTTAACCATAAGTCAGCGAAAATGCCGCAAAAAAATCTCTCTGTTCACGACAAAATTGCCTGGCCCTGCTCACGTCGTCCCGCGGCTTGTCCGCGGGATCCAGTCGGGCAGTATTTTTACTTTTTTACGAAAAAATGTACAATCCTTGCAATTTGATTTGAAGAGGGCTATCCGGGTGACATTCAGTGCAGAGGATACGGTTTTTATGCGCCGGGCCATTCAATTGGCAAAAAGGGCGGCGGACCAGGAAGAAGTGCCTGTCGGTGCTGTTCTGGTTTCAGGCAATGAGATCATTGGGGAAGGGTTTAATCAGCCGATCAAGACGCAGGATCCGACCTCTCATGCAGAGGTGATTGCATTACGGGAAGGTGCTCGCAATAGACAAAATTATCGCCTTGTTAACTCTACCTTGTATGTGACACTTGAGCCTTGCGTCATGTGTGTGGGTGCCATTCAGCATGCACGCGTTGGGCGGGTGGTGTATGGGGCTCCGGATCCCAAAACGGGTGCAGTCAAAAGTGTTTTTCCATTGGGTGAGGCGAGTCAGTTTAATCATCGTGTGGAGTATGTCGGTGGTTTGCTGGCGGAGGAGTGTGGTGAGTTGCTCAGGGCGTTTTTTCGGGTGAGGCGGTAAGGTCAAGTGAATAAATGGCGAGTCATTGCCAGGATTTTGTCATGCCAGCATGTTTTTAGCTGGCATCCAGCGACCTTTATAAGCCTTAAAAAATATTTTTCAAATTGAAGGCACTGGATGCCAGCTAAAAACATGCTGGCATGACAAAATTCTGACATCGCATGACAAATGTCCGTATGTTATCTCACCACCACCCACAAAAACTCCTCATCACCCGCCACCACAGTCGCCGGATACAAATGCGCTTCCCACTCATTCCCCGGCACTTCCCAATGTTCTCTCTGATAAAAAAACGGAATAGCTTTCCCTTCCTTTAGAAGATTGACTGTTTTTTCCGATGCACCATCTTCTGCGGCAAATTCTGCCAGTTGTTGTAATTGCGTTCTGTTTCGAAGAATGAAATATTCTTTTTCACCCTGACTGTTTCGAGTGAGAAATGTACCCTCCCGGTCGGTCAAATGAAAATCCCGGATATTTTTTTGGGACATAAATTCCAGAAATTGTTTTGTTACGTGCGTATTTTTAAGAAAATCAGGATCAGTGATATCGCCGGTAGTTCGGGCAAAATCAGTAAAATATTTCCATTCGAGATCAGCAGTGGTTTGTTGAATTTTTGTTAAAAAATCCGGCTCATTTTTTCGAATATAGGCATCCATCAAGCCATGATTGAATGCATCAATGATCAGATCATAATCACGTTCACCGGTCATCAGAACCTTTTTTACAGGAACGCCGGCCATTTTTTTTAAAACCTCGATGCCATTCATCCCGGGCATGTGGTAATCCACAAATAGAATGCTGATATCATCACGCGCATTTTTATCCGGGTTATTTTTTTCAGTAAAATAATGTATTGCATCGGCAACAGAATTGACCTCAAAAAAACGTTTTCCGTGCATTTGAAGTGAAACACTTTGTGCGTAGGCAAGGTCATCATCCAACAACATTTTACGCGTTGGATAAAAAAAAGAAGGCAGAGTTGTTTGCATAATTAATCCTTAATTTTATTATGATCACTCAATAATAATTCCTGAATGTAACCGGTCATTTTGATGAGATTGGTGGTGTTCAGCATCAATAAAGGCAAAATGTCAGAGGATACCGTTTCCTTGATGAGATTCATGGACAAGGCTTTTTGATAGCCCTCAATGAGCGGTGGTAAAAAGTCAATCAGCACGCTGGCGATCGTCTTGATGCTGCTTAATTTGTTACCGAGATCATGCAGCACAACATGTGTTGGAGGCGTCATGCTATTCAGTGGCGATATGCCAATCAGTTGATCGATGCTTTTGCCGAAATAATCTGCAATCGGTTTCAATGTTAAAATTTGTGGATTTTCCGTGGCGCCCGTCATCAGTCGGTAAATCACAGGCTGTCCAATGCCTGTTTTTCTCGCAAGCTCGGCTGATCCAATGCCGGCTGTCGACATGAGGTGTGAAAGAACGTCAGATAGATTTTTCATGGGATTTGTCAGTGGGCTCTCAAATTAATTGGCGAATAATATCTATGTATAAATGTATTGTCAACGCTTCACGAACTAAAAATTTTATCCCCCTTTTTTGAGATTTACTTTAAAAAAATCAAATAAAAATATTGACATTGTGTCACACTGAAAATATGCTTAAAAGCATATTGAAAATTCAAAAGAACATATTTGTTGCATTCAATAAACGGAGAAATGAAATGTCGATTGGAGAGTTGTTGTCCTGGTTTTTTCGAGAGGATTATCGAAAATTATCGAGAGCCGAAAGTATTTTATTGGAAGGCGTGATTTTTGTCAGTGTCATGGAAGAACTTTTCGCATTATTTAAAGACAGGGATAAAGAATACCGGAAATTGTTAAAAAATGAATTGTCTGAGGAGGATGAAATAATGGACGTGAATTTTTTGCGGCATATTGTGAATGATATTGTGTCGACGAATGAATATACGCTGGAGGGGATTGCCAATGTGATTCGCATGCCGCTTGATGCCGTGCTTGAAATTGTTACAGGCATCAATACCAATCCTTCCCTGATGCTGGCTACGAAAATTATTAAATTGCACAGCGATGTCCGGCGTGAATTTTATCGGGCACTGATGAAAAAAATTATGATGGTGTGAATTTTTTTCTGCATGGATGTGCATGTCTCCTTGTTCCCGATATAATGCCGTATCAGGTCATAAGGAGATTGTCGCATGAGAGCCATTCAAATTGGTCAACAGGGTGATGCATCGGTGTTGCAGGTCAAAGAGGATGTGCCTGTACCTATTCCTGGAAAAGGTGAGGCGCTGGTGCGTCTCAAGGCAGCCGGATTGAATTTCATCGATATTTACATGCGAAAAGGACAGTATCCGACGGCGATGCCTTACATCCCGGGACTGGAAGGCGCCGGAATTGTAGAAGCCATTCACGGCGATGTGCGTGATGTGAAAATCGGTGATCGTGTTGCCTATACGGGTGCTGTCGGTTCTTACGCTGAATATAATATTGTGAAAGCGGATCAACTTATTCCACTGCCGGATGACATTACCTTTGAACAGGGTGCCGCTTTTCCGTTGCAAGGGATGACGGCACATTATCTTGTGCATGATTATTATCCCATCACATCGCGTGACACCGTGCTTGTGCATGCAGCGGCGGGTGGGGTGGGACTTTTACTCGTGCAGTGGATCAAACATCTGGGTGCAACGGTTATTGGAACCGTTTCAACGGATGAAAAAGCAAAGCTCGCGCGTGATGCCGGAGCCGATCATGTGATTTTGTATGACAGGCAGGATTTTGTGGAAGAAACCAAAAAATTCACGCAAGGTCGGGGTGCGGATTATATTATTGATGGTGTGGGCAAAACGACTTTCACCCACGATCTGGATGCGGTGCGAAGGCGTGGAGTCATTTGTATTTTTGGTTCGGCGAGTGGTCCTGCTGAACCGATTGCGCCGAATGTGTTACAAAAAAAATCCATCGTGCTGGCGGGAGGCAGTTTGTTTAATTCGCTGGATACGCGTCAGGAATTATTGGGTCGTGCAGGGGCTGTACTGAAAGGGATTCGTGAAGGCTGGCTGCAATTAAACATTAATCAT
>DATIJJ010000077.1:0-10827 GCA_035478795.1 Gammaproteobacteria bacterium
GCCTTTTTCACTGAGGAGAGCTGAATTTTGGATGCCGAGTTTGAGACAGGCTGCGGCATAACTCACTTTTTGCGTAATAAAATGGACGCCGCGACGTTCACTTTCATGATTGAATAAAATCCCGCAACTGATGAACATGCCATAACTTTTTCGATAAATACTCGCGATATTGTGTGCATACAATTTCGCAGCCGCATACGGATTAATCGGATGAAACGGTGTGTTTTCGTGTTGAGGCGATTCGACAACATCACCAAACATTTCAGAAGACGATGCCTGATAGATTTTGCAATCCGGTTTTAATTGCCGGATGGTATCAAATAACAGATGTGCACCCAGACCGTTGATGCGGGTGGTTTCAATGGCGCATCGCCAGGAGTCCCCTGGATAGGATTGCGAGGCGAGGTTGTAGACTTCATCCGGTTGTGTTTGCTGAATGGCGGCATAAATGGCACTTGCATCCGCCAGATCGCCTTGCACAAATTCAAGGTTGTTTCGAATGGATTCGATGTTGGCTGAAATGTGTGAGTGGTTATTTTTAACAAGGCCCACGACGCGGTAATTTTTTTGGAGTAATAATTCGGCGAGGTAGGAGCCGTCCTGCCCGGAGATGCCGGTGATAAGAGCGGTTTTTGTCATAGACTCTTTTCTCCGGCGATTAAAGGATTATTTGACTTGTGATGGAAAGTTTCCTGGCTTACAAAAATAAAATTGATGCTGGTATTGGCGACACATAAATAATTTTTTGCTTCCATCCATTCAAGGACCGGATTCGGATGACCGGTTTTGAATGATTCCATATTAGATTCGATGCAGAAAATTTTAGGCCTGTATTTTTCCCAGTTGATAGATTTAAGAATGCCGAGCTCAAGCCCTTCTACATCCAGAGAAACAAAATCGGGCGCAGTATCATTGAGATACGTTTCTACCACCTGATTGAAGCTGATGAGAGGCACATCGGGTATTTCGGTGATGGTATGGCCATCTGCTTTCAATTCTTCGCTGCGTTCGGGCGAAAAAGTGGATAACCCGTGATTATCGCACGCATAGTAGGTGGCAGAAGTCGTTTTATCATCCGTGCTGATGCCCATATTGAGCACGGTATCGCGCGGTCTTCTTTTTTTGATTTCATCACACCAGTAATGATTCGGTTCAACCAGAACGCCCTGACCATGAGATAAATAAATCAGGTAAGTATTGTTATCGTTTTTGGGATTATTCGCACCAATATCGAGATAAACAAGATCAGCAAAAGACGTTTTCATAAAATAATCGCAGATGAAGAAAATAATGCGATCTTCACCGGCTTGTGAGAAACCAATATTGGGTTGCTCCAGCATCTGATCTCGCAAATCTTTGCTAATGGCATTAAGGGCGTTATACTGATCTGCCTGTCTTTGCAATATAAGCATTTTTTTATGTGTGTTTGGGAGGCAGGTTTTAAAAAGAGATGCGCTTATTTTTTCGTGATATTTTGCCGGACAAACAACTTTATACGTTTTTCGAATGATACCTAATGATAAAAAATAGATTTTTTTGATTAGTTTTTTCATAAAATAGACCCATTGATCTGAAAAAGATTGTTGAATCAATCCTGCTATGGCTGCATTAGACGTAGCGGGCATGGCGATATGATATGGCATGTCTGATAATGCAGATTCTTCAGACTGATTTTCATGATCAATTGATAATGCACGTGCTTTTGTCAATAATTCGGGTGCAGCCTCTGCAAATGCTTTTATCTGGTTTAATACAGAGGCTGGGGAAAACATTTTTTCTGCAATCATCCGCTGATTGGCAGACACTTCTTTTGCGTAGTTGATATCATCAAGACAGTGTTGCATGATTTTTTTTGCTTCTGAAAAATCAGTGCAGATACCACAATTTGTCAATTGGTCTTTTGGAATGACACGGATAATTTCCTGTGCCATGCCGGAACTTTCCATAAAAATAACCGGAATGCCCATGATAATGGCTTCAAGCGGCGCGTAATGCGTATGGAATGGACTGGTGCCCGGGTCAATCAGGCATCGGCAGTCGGTTAATATATCCAGATATGCCTTATCATTTTTAATAATACCGGTTACACGGTTATCTCGTTTCAAAACCTCATGTGACTTGTTGTTTTTGCCGAGAATACGTAAAGGGATGTCTTTGAAAACCTCGCAGAATTCATGGTAGATATCCGTCCAGTGCGGATTTTCATAAATATAGGAAAGCGATGTGTTGCAGATGCGCGAGGAAGTGTCTCCTTTCCACTGACCTGTCACTCGACTGCGTGTGACAGAAGGGCCCACGTGAAAGACATTCGTTCCCAGAATACTACGATGCTCCGGGCCGTTCAGCGTATAGAGCATCAGCATGGTTGCATAACGCGCATCATATATTCTTAAAAGATTGAGATTGGCTCCACTATTGGCGGCCCATTCATCATACGTCATGATTTTTCCTTCGCCATAAACGCGAAAGAGCGTCAATCCCTTAAACCAGGACAGTACGCGCGGGACAGGCGGAAGCAGATTGGGAATATAGATAATATCAATCCATTCATTGAGCAGCGCTGCATCATGAGGAGAAACACGACCGGACCCTGCATTCAAATCCTGATATTTTAAAATATCAATCGCCTGAATTTTTTCAATGACAGCATTCGGAATCGTGCAGGTTTCACGCCAGTTCGGATAGAGAGGATGGGCGGGATCATCTGCACCCGGTTCCTGTATCCTGAATATCTCCCAATGTGCCTTGACTGGAATCACTTCAAAACCGGCTTCAATAAAGAGAGGCACTTCTTCAAAACGCAGTACCCGATGAGAAGCACCATATAAAATGCGTAATTTATTTCTTACTGTGGGTCTATTCACTTCAATGTCAGCCGTACTCTTTTTTTCTGCTGATCCGGGTTGTGCTCTTTCAGGTTGTGTCACACTTTGATAGATTAAATTTGCGCTGGAAGAATACGAAAATTGTTTTAATAATTGGGCATGTTCCTTTGGCGGAATAGCCATTTTACCTTTGTTATCGAGTATTGCCTCGGCCAACGCGTTGGGCGAGACACAGGCAGGCAATTCGACAACGTAATCCCTGAAACATTCATTCACAAAGCCTTCTGTGGTGATACATTTCATTCCAAGGCCAAGCATTTCACTGACGATGCCTGATGCCTGTCCCATCGTCGGCCATCGTAATTGTACAGTCACATCTGCGTTTTTCATCAGCGACAGGAGGTCTTCTGCATTCGGACTTTCTTCATAAATAATAAATGATTGTTCATGGGATGAAAGTGATTGTACGTATTTTTTAACGCCATAACCGGCTAATAGCAGCTTTACATTTTGTTTTTGTCGTAACAAGGAAACTGCTTCAATTAAAATATCAATGTGTTTAAATGCATTGGGAATACCAAAATGCGCGACAACAAAATTGGTTTCTGTTTTATTGAAAGCAGGAATTATATTGCGATAATCGGGAATGGGCAACCAGGCACTGATGTAATGGATGTTTTTATGATTGACTTCATTTTTAATGATAGGAATACAGTTATCTGCATTCACGATAATTTTTGTACTTCCTGTTAACTGAAGCAGCGGATTGATCATGCGAATATTTTTTCTTAATAAATCTTCTGTTCCTATTCCGGTTGTTATATCCATGTCTGGATAATAACTTTGAATGAAGTGTTGCCAGATGTAATGATGTTTGATGATCCAGGCATGGAGTAAATTGGTATAAAGTCCATCATGGAAATACAAATAATTTCTTTCATGATGCGCACGAAGTTGAATGGCAGTTTCGAATGTTCTCAAATTAAAAATAGAGTCGCCCAATACAAAAATGTTGGCGCTGTAATTAAAATGTGCGTCCATGTCAGCATAATTGTTGGCATTGAATACACTTAATTGTTTCCGTGGAATATTTAATATGCTGGAAATTTCTTTTAACACTTTATCTGTCAGGGCAGAACCTGGTTTTGGAAATCGCGTGAAAACATGAAATCTGTCTGGAAAGAGACAGAATGTTTTAAGAGAAAAATCCGTAATAGCACTTTTATGGATGTATTCCATATCAAAAAAAATGGCGACCCGTGCAGCCGATTTTTTTTGTGAAATTTCTTCAAAAAAACGTTGCTGGATCAATAAGGGAATATTATCCGAATTTTCACGTTCTGATACAAAAGGCGAGTTTTCGATGCCATTTTTTAAAAAAATATAGCTATTTTTAAAAAATGAAAAAAAACCCTTTTTTTTGTTTTCCATTTCTAATACCCCAAATTATCTCATAATCCATTGATGATTCATTGTCTGGTTAATGGGCGTCTTGCGTTGCCAGTCTATTTGCAATCCAGACAGATCTTTTTTGTTAACCGTTGCAGGCACCCAAACCTTTTCGCCATCAAAATAGACAATCCAGAGATTTTTATAAGGGACAGGATGTGTATCACCAATCGATGCAGCATTGATGACGCCTTTTTTATCCGTGCCAAATTGTATGACCCAATAAGGCTGTCTTGTTCCCTCTGCGGGTGGTTTTGTTGCAAAGGCGCGTAGCGATACATTGCTACGACGCATCATGGTTGAACCATAATTCGGAATGAAAATGGAAATGGTATTGATGTCTGCATTATCACTTGTTGTTTTGAGCAGGAAGTAAGGCGAAATGTCGGGCGGGATGTGCAAGTTTTTTAATCCGTCAGTCAGAGCCATCTGATAATGTGTCCTCAAGACCAGATGATGGTTATAGTTCAGGCTTTGAGTGAAAACGAGGGCTCCGAAGAAAGCTGTACACAAGAGCGCTGCCTGCTGCGTTTTTCGTGAAGCGTTGTAATGAAATAATCGGAAGAACAGAAAAATAAAAGTCACATAGAGCAGTGGCTGCCAGACCTGTTGCACCATGATGCTTCGATCAGCGGGAGCCCACTCGCTGCTGGTTGATTCAATAATCATCGTCGGCACGGAAATGGCCAGCAACACCATGAGCACCCATCCCCATGGAATATGGGTTTTTAAATCGAGAAAACGTTTTGCTACCAGATTTGCCAAAAGAGAGTAGAGACATAAAAAAGCAACAAACACAATGCCTGCGATAGTCCACAGCGACCAGTCGGAAAGCGTCGAGTGAATAAATGTATTAAAAGTTCCATGGTAGATGAATTGCTTGAAACTGATGATGAAGCGGGAATAGAAAGAGGACGGATCCAGTCGATAATAGAGATGCCCGTTTCTGTTGACTGTATACCAGATGCAATCATACAAGAGGAACAGAATGCCAAAAAAACTGGAATCAACCAGTGTTCGTTTTAAACGCGCCTGTAAGTGTTGACCTTGTGCAGAGCGAAAAAAAGCAAGCAGGGCTATTCCAATAATCGCACCCGATTGCAGCGTATAAGTCGTAAATGCAACAAAATAACAAAGCAGTGCCAGTGCCAGATCACTCCCCGAGCGACTTTTATTATCGATGTAACGACAATAGAAAAAGATGGTCAATAAGGTAAATCCGAGCGCAACAAGAAATTCCCAAATAATTTGTTCATAGAAAAAATTAAAATTCCACATTAAAACCGGCAGTGCTGTTACGAAGGCAAATGTGCGGGAGGTCCCCCGACCCAGGCGGTTCAAGAGCAAAAAAGTGGTGATTGCAAGAAAGGGGTCAACGAGCTTTCGAATGGCGTAAATGCCCCAGTCCCAATGCCTGATGAAGGGTGAGGCAAGGAACCACCACCACGCAGACAGGGGATTGCGATCATTCATTTGCCAGAATAACTGGGTCATGTGTACGCCATGCCCGTCATTGATAAAACCAACCCAGTTACGGTCTTCGCCCATTGGCCAAACAAGGAAGCCAAACGATAATCCACACCATTGCAGGATACCTGATACCAGGAGGTATACAACCCATACAGACAAAAGTACTAAAACAAGACGATGAACAGACTTTCCATCCCATGTGTCAGCGCGCAACTTCTCCATTTAATTCAGGGCCTCAATAACGAAAATTGTTCTGAAGGATAATGCAAGCTGGTGCAAAAGTCAGCAAAAATTCAAGGAAAGACAGGAATTTTTAATCGAAAACCCGATTCATTTTTTTGAAAAATAAGCCATTTTATTCAAAACGTACTCTTTGATTTTTTTTCGAAAAATAGCCGGCGAAAACTGTGCGGCGCAGGCGACGCAGTTTTCTGTGGTGAACTGATCGCGATGGGCTTCGAATGCCTTGACTGCTTCACAAATCGAGGCAGCGTCCTGTTTGGGGAAAAAGAGGCCAGTCGGGTTGGGCTGATCCAGGCCTTTAACGGTCTCGAGAGCGCCGCCTTTTCCGTAAGCGATGACAGGGGTTCCACACGCTTCTGCTTCCACGGCAATCATGCCAAAATCTTCTTCTGCTGCGAAAATAAAGGCATTTGCTCGTTGCAGGGTGTCGACCAGAACATCGGTGGGTTGATACCCCATGATGTGAATATTGGCGGTGGCTTTGGATTTTACCTTGCCCATTTCAGGTCCATCACCTATCACAATCAGTTTCTTATCAGGCAGTTGGGCGAAACTTTCGACAATCAGATCGATTTTTTTATAGGGAACCATGCGTGAGGCGGTCACATAAAAATCTTCTTTTTTCCCGGCCGGTTTAAACAGGTGCGTTTTGACAGGCGGGTAAATGACATCTGCTTCACGTCGGTATGCTTTTGAGATCCGGCGTGCGATATAGTGTGAATTCGCGATAAAATAATCGACTCCATTGGCTGTGCGCTGATCCCAGAGACGCATTTTATGCAGTAAACGTTTCGCAAAATAACCTTTAATTCCTTTATCGAGACCACTTTCTTTTAAGTATTGATGTTGCAAGTCCCATGCATAGCGCATGGGGGAATGGACATAGCTGATATGCAATTGGTTGGGACCTGTGATGATACCTTTGGCGACAGCATGGGAGCTTGAAAGAATGAGATCATAGGCAGAGACATCCAGTTGTTCAATCGCGAGCGGCATGAGCCCGAGGTACGATCGATATTGTTTTTTCGCGAAGGGCAGCTTTTGGATAAAAGTCGTTTTAACCGGTTTATTTTGCAGAAAATGGCGATCTTCAGGCGCCAGAAAATCGACCACGGCAAAAAGATCTGCCTCAGGAAATGAGACAAGCAATTCTTCAAGAACGCGCTCGGCTCCGGCGTAAGTGACAAGCCAGTCGCAAACAATGGCTATTTTCATGTCTGTTTTAACCTGGGTGAAAGGGATCAGTGGAAAATAATAGCATGTTTTTCTACTGATCGATTAAAATTTCAAATGCTTGCAGTTTTGCGGATAGTCCGGATTTCGGGTCAACGGTTGAATTGAATTCGATGGTATTGATACCGGATATCAGAAACTGAGGGGGTATGGATGCCTGACATTCGCCATGTTTAACCCATTGCAACTTTAACGGATGCTGATTGATTGTTATCTGCATGCTTTCACGTATGGCCGGTGTTGCAAAACTGGCAAATCTGCTTTTTAACACATATGACACATAGGGTTTTTGAGAGGGAATGAGATCGAATAAAAGCGTTGCTTTCTTTCCGATTTTCCATGCAGCAGCATAATGGGTAAAATAATGCATCTGCCAGTCAGCTTCACGCCAACCGCTTCCCTTGACAGGCAAATCCATACTCCACCAGTCACCAAATTGCCATTTGTATTGTGATTTGTCGACGACAGCCCAGAATGACCGACTCAACGGGTGGGGCTGTGATGTTAAAACACGACGGTAACGCACCGCTGTCAGTTGGTTACTGTCATGTAATTGTTTTCTATATTTTTCCAATGATGCGATGGGCGTCACGGAACCATCCGGTTTGATGGTGATCACAACCATTCTTTTTTTTGCAACGATGACGTCGCCTGTCGGCAAATGGCAGATGTGAATAGAATGAATCGGTTGATGATAAAACCAGGTGAGTGCACTGGCCAGATAGTCTGCAGGCAACATCCATGTTTTATCCAGTTGATTGCTTTCATCAAAAATAACCAGCGTTTTATCTTTCAGATTTCCATCAAAATTTTGAATGATATTTTTAAGTAAATAACGCTGCGTATTGGATAGCCGTGCATAATGTTCAAATTGGAATAACTGCGCGCCAAAACCCATAAAAATCAAAAAAACGATTAAAAAAATGGATGTCCCTTTTTGTCTGCCAGCAAGCATGGCCAGAAAGGCAATCCAGACCATAGCAGCGCCTAACGTTGCAAATAAAAAAGTGCGCTGATTAATCAGGAGATGGGAGGGAACCAGTAGAAAAGGCGCATAGCCTGAGATGAGCAGCAACATGCCAGCAAGAGCCAGACGTTTTAGTGGTTGAATCGATAAAGTGCTGGAAAAAACTTTTTCGCTGGATATTTTAAGGGTCAATAAAAGAAGCCCGCCAAGAGTGGCTGTGATAGCAGAAAGATACAGATAACCCGCATGGCTATATTCTTTCAGTGTGATCTGTAATGCTTCGAGCCACCCGCCAATCAGGCTATGCAGGATGCCTGTCGAAAACAGACTAACGAAAGCGTGATAGACAATTTTCAGGGGACTTGTTCCGGCGACTAACGAGCCTTGATAGCTATGTATTTGAGAGGAAACAATCAGGCAGTAAATCAGATAAATAGCAAATGAAGCAAACCAGAGCAGGGTTATGATGAGACGGGAGCGGGAAAAAGTGAGTGATTTTTTCAGCCCTTCCCGGACAAATAATATGAGAGCCGGTAACAGAATCAGGCCAAAGCCTGCTTCATAGATCATCAGGGAAATTAACATCAGGACAGAAGCTGTCAGAGCCAGAAGGTATGAAAAAATGGGTCGATGGGTTCTGTATGCTGTGACACAGCAGGCTGCTGCTACCAGTGCCAGGGCGAGCGCAGCATTGATTCCGATAGTGCGTAAGGGCAACTGCATGGTATCTGCCGGAAATAACAAAACCAGTATTCCCATGAATACGCTCCAGAAACGGGAATCGGTCGCTGCCCTGACCAGATAACCGGCTGCCATTCCTTTCAGCAATAACGAGATAATCGTTATGATATGCCAGGCATCAAATGAGTTGGGATCCAGCACATAGGCAAGTGAATGAGGTAAAACCGTTAAGGGACGTAAAGCATGAGGTGCAAGAAGTCCATGAATGTGGACAAAAAAAACAGCACCATACTGATCAAATAATCCAAGGAGTCCCCATTCTTCCAGCAAGCCTGTTGTCGTCAATCCATAAGGTAGCCAGATGGCCAGAACAATAACAAGCAACGCAGCAAGCGTCAGAGGAAAAAAACGCATTGATTTCTTGCAGGCAGAATGAAGGGCTTGTTTTTTCACGTATTCCTCAGCAAATACTCAAAGTTGTCCATCATCACGATATTGTTGTTCTCCGTCAAGTATTGTATAAACATCCTCTTCATCATCGAGGTTACCTATGATAGACCCTTCAGCAACAATCCATTCCCATGCCTTGATTGAAAAAGACGTGGTGATTGGCGCGAATACCCGGGTATGGGCTTTTGCGCATATTCTTCCCGGTGTCAACATCGGTGCAAATTGCAATATTTGCGATCATACCCTGATTGAAAATGGCGTGACGCTCGGGGATCGGGTGACGGTGAAATCCGGCGTTTATATCTGGACAGGTGTTATTGTTGAAAATGATGTGTTTATTGGCCCGTGTGTGGCTTTCACCAATGATAAACGACCGCGCAGTCAGCAGCATCTCGCCGAATACCCCAAAACACTTTTGCAGGAAGGGTGCAGTATCGGTGCGAATGCCACGATCCTGCCGGGTGTGACGCTTGGCAAATGGTCGATGATCGGTGCGGGCAGTGTGGTGACGAAAGATGTGCCGGCCCATGCGTTGGTATTTGGTAATCCGGCACGCATTCAGGGCTGGATTTGTTATTGTGGAGAACGACTTCGGATGATTGAATCAGAAGCGTCCTGTTTATGCGGAAAAAAATACCATCTGGATCGTGAAATTATCAGGGAAATAAAATGAGTCTAAAAAATTGCAGGCGGGTGATCTTACCCAAAATCGGCGATGAGCGTGGTTTGTTAAGTTTTGCAGAAGGCAATAAACACGTACCCTTTGACATTAAACGTATTTTTTATTCATATGCGGTACCGGATCAGAAATCACGTGGCGCGCATGCGCATAAAAAACTGGAGCAATTTATCCTGGCACTCGGTGGCAGTTTTGAAGTGGAACTGGATGATGGGCGGGAAAAACAACGTTTTCTCATGGATAAACCGTGGGAAGGTTTGTATGTTGCTCCGATGACCTGGACATCGGTTGAAAATTTTCAGCACTCGGCGGTTTGTATGGTGCTGGCGTCGGATGTGTATGATGAAGCGGATTATTATCGGGAGTATAGTGATTTTTTAAAATCAATCGTTTTCTGAATACCTGTTGCAAGATCAACACTCACATCTAATCCCAGCTCAGTTCGTGCACGCGTGATATCCGGAATGTAACGCGATTCTTCACCCAAATTAATTGATATGGAACCTGTTGGTGAAACCCGTTTTGCAAGTTCTGCCATATTAATGGCTTTATCTGAACCGACATTATACGGACGCAGTGATTCGCCTCGAACCAGAATCGTCCACAACCAGATCATTAAATCAGCCGCATAAAGATACGAGCGCCAGGTGTTGGCATTGTTGACATGGACAGGCTGATTTTGCAAAACAGCCTGAATAAAATTGCCAATTGCAAAGTGGGAATCCAGTGGCAACAAGGGGCCCACAAACGCAAAACAGCGCGCAATTTTAATCGAAAAATGATCGGCATATTCCTCAGCCAGTTTTTCTGCAAGACGTTTGCCTTTGATA
>DATIJJ010000078.1:0-28671 GCA_035478795.1 Gammaproteobacteria bacterium
TTTTTCATTATTATTCACCATAAAATCAGAGTCGTTTGACAGCACAAATATTTAATGTTTCAGAACCAAAAACAGAAATTTCATTTGGATATTTTTTCAAAAGATTGTTATATCCATGATTGGACAACATGTCTTTTTTAAATTTTCCATGTGATGCCGCTTCCCAAAACACAAAAAAATCATCCAGGCAATCAAAAATAAAATCATCAATCTTTTTTGTTTCAAGGATATCAAACTTATAGCTATGCAGTAATGAGATCCAATTATCTTTTTTAACAATATTATATGCTTTAAAGACAGGAAGATATTCTTCAGAAAACATCGCAATGTCAGCAATAATATTTGAATATTCCGTTATACAATTCATGACATATAAGCCACCGGGTTTTAAAGCATCGCAAATGACTGAGAGCGCTTTTTCTTTATCAGCGACCCAGTGCATTACATAATTTGCATATGCAATATCAATTGTGCCTGGTTTTATTTCGTCAAGAACTTCTATTTCCTTATTGCTCCAGGTTATGTTATTTAAATCAGAAGGCTGATTATCTTTAGCAAGCGTTATTCTTGCATTGTCCGGGTCTATAGCAAATACATTCCCATGAGGTAATGTCTTTTTTGCCAAAACATAGGTTAATTCACCCGTCCCACAGCCAACATCCAGAATTTTTTGATTTGGCTTAACATTTGCTTGTTGAATTAAACTATTACCTTTGTCTTGCTGCCATTGATTATATTGCTTATATAGATATGCTTGATCAGTCATTTTCTTCACCATTTTTTATATAACTTTTTGTCCATTGATTTTAGTACGAAAAAACCGGGAAGGTCGTTACTACTAATGCAATAATGACAGCCATTACCTTTTTATGCCGTTTTTTGTTGCTCAATAAAATATTTCAAATCCTCTGGATGCCGCTCAAGTAATTTAAGCAAGTTACTCACAGCCGGCATCGGCCTTGTTTCTCCACGCTCATACCGGCTAAATCCATTTTTCCCGCCGCCAAATATTCTGCCTGCTTCTTCTTGTGATAAATGCAAAACATCTTTACGAATACGACGTATTTCTTCAGGACGTAACAAGCCATCAACTTTTGATTTGAACTCCTCAAAAGCCTTTTCAGTTTTAGCAATATCTTCACCGTTTAAAATACCTTCTTCGCAAGAGTCACACCATAAACCGGGTTGTTCTAACGTTATAGATTTCCCTTTGTAGGTATATACCTGTGGTTTTGTTTTTTGACTTAAAATACCTTTACTACACGCATGGCATTTCATTGGTTATTTCTCCTTAAAGGAAATAATAAAGTGGCCCATCTCATCTACCTGAAACTTTATATACAAAAGATAACCATTAAACTCCGTATTATAAACATCTTGCCACACGCGATGATCTGCATGTGTTGTCATTGATTTCACGAAATCCGTTCGTTTAAGTTGTTGAATGGCATCAACCATATCTTGCTGTGAAAACCCTATCGCACGCGCATCTTTTAATGCTGTACCAGTAACACGTAGCTTCATTATCGTTGAGAAGGCAAGCTTGACAGCCTCCAGATCATAAGTCCTTACTTGCTTTTCCATAAACTAATTATACCCCAATAGGTTACTATTTCAACTAAGAATCACCCTTTAAGGGTAAAATTAATCATTCTCATCAAACTATTCGCTATAATTTATATAAAATCAAAAAAATATAACCCCTTGTTTTTAAATAAAAAAACAAAGAAGCAGCTCTGATTATTCTTGATAAAAAAACTAAAAAGCAGAATAAGCCTTGTCACACCTTACCATCTACCCGTAACACCGTTGTCCTCTTCCGAAATTTTCAAGCCATCAATCATTTTAATTAATCAAAACCACTGCCAACCTGAGCAAATAAGGCACCCTGCACACGCTGGCAGCTCCATCCAATGAAAAAATCAACCGACAAACCCACACTGTCGGCGAGATCTTATCAAATTATCCAGCGCATATTGATGAAGCGCCTTTGACTCGGTAACAAGATCGTACAAGGCGTTCATATACTCATTGATAACAGATTGGCCAGATTCGAGGAAATCCCTGCTCAAGGCTACATAGGCCAGAGCTTCTGCTTTTAAGAGGGAATCCTGAATTTTTTCGTGAAAAGCGATTTGGTTATTTATTAAAGACGCGACATCATTTACGCTATGCGTAGCCATTTCAATCTCTCCTTGCCATTTGGTTGAGGTGGTTAGTGACATTGCGGGTGTTCTAGCACCCCTTTGTCACGCTATATTTAAACAAACTTTATTTGCAAATGCCAATCTATTTTTTGATATTTATTGAAATTTTTTTTGGGTTCAGTTATTTAAAAAAATCCCGAGCGCATCGTAAACAGGACGCAGTTTTCCTTTTGCATCGGATTTTGAAACAATATTCCCATCCACATACAGCGTTGTCGATCCACCTTGATCCATGCTCATCGCTTGCGCCACACTCAAATTAAAAAGTTTTGGATATTGTGTGTAAATAAAATTTGTCATTTCATACGAAATCATGCCCGCTTCATTATCAACACCGTCAACAGTAAATAATTGCAGATGTGTATGCTGATTATTGTCTTTTGCAAGTGAAACAGCCGTATTTGCAGCATATTCAAATGTAGAAGGAATTTGTTGCCAATCCATCGCGATTTTTCCTTTATCAATCATGGCAGGCCCTGCACCCAAACCTTGAATGATACCGCCAGGTACCGTTTCTGCTGCAATATTTTGAATACTCCAATTATTTTGTGCATCTTGTATGATCGTCGCGCGCGGTGAACTGATTGGACCCAACTCTCCACAGTTCACCGAATAATTCACACCATCAATCGTTAATACACCATCACCGATATTTTGCGTAGTGGCAGGTTGAGGATATTTTTTCTTTGGACAATTTGAGTCTGTAAATTTCGGTTCATTAATAAAAAAATAACCGCCATTGATAGCTGCAATCAGATCAGGACGAGATTTCGCCATATCGGATAATGTTTGAGTGTAAAGCGAAGCGGCATCCGCCAATAGGGGCTTAATGGTTACGCCCGCATCTGTTAAATCGGTATCCACAATATTGATAGTAAGCAATCCCGTCGAGCCACCACCTATCTGTGGTATGTTTTTCGGAAAACTGCCCTGACAACTCCACTTTGACCACTTGACCGTTTCATTTTTATTTAACGATTTTTGATCGACTAAAGTGCACTTCCAGTTATAATTTCCGGATGCCCACAGATTAAGCAGTTTATTGATCACATCATTGCTTTGCTTCAGATCAGGAGCAGGCAATGCATATGCAAGTGAGGAGAGCGCGATGGAGCCAATAATCACTTGAAAGAAAATTTTAATGCCATATTTTGACATAAGAAGGTTACTCCTGATTTTTTTCATGGAGCCCATTATCATTTTACTTTTGGAAAAAAGTCAATCCGGGGTTATAATAAGCAGCATTGAATATCCATCTGCACTGACACTTAAAAAGGAAAACACCATGAACAGGAACTTTCAAAAAATTCTACTCACCCTCTTCACGCTTTTTTTATTTAACGCATCGCGAGCTGCCGAAGATACATGGACATACACACAATCGGCCGAAAAACTGAAACTCATGACACCTGCAACAGGATTGCAATTATTGAAAGAAGGCAATGATCGTTTTGTTTCGGGAAAAATGAAAAATCGCAATTTTTTACAACAGGCAAAATTAACTAAAAAAGGCCAGCATCCTTTTGCATTTATTCTGGGTTGCATGGATTCGCGCGGCTCGCCTGAATTGATCTTTGATCAGGGCATCGGCGATATTTTTGCAGGACGCGTAGCGGGCAATGTGGTAGATAGCGATCAACTGGGCGGGATGGAATTCGCAACACAAGTGATGGGATCTCACGTGATTGTTGTCATGGGGCACACGTCCTGCGGCGCAGTGAAAGGCGCATGCACCGATACAAAACTGGGAAATCTCACACAACTGATTAACAAAATTATGCCAGCGGTAAATACAGTCGGAAAAAATTCAACACCTGATTGTGAAAATACACAAACTGTCAATGCGATTGCAAAACAAAATGTGCTGAATATGGTAAAAGAAATTGAAATGAAGAGCCCAATCATCAAAAAATTAATCGCACAAAAACAGGTAATCATTGTCGGTGCGATGCATGATCTGTCAACCGGGCGTGTGACATTTTTACAACCGTCCTGATTTCAATTTTTTGACAAGGCGCAGCATCAGTGTTGCGCCAAGACTGCAAATGCCGATGGTAATACCATACCAGACACCCCGCGCTGCCAATGCAGTATGAAAAGAAAGATACCAGGCCGCGGGAAGTGCCACCACCCAATAACATCCAACGCTTAAAAGCATCGGAACCAGGGTGTCTTTCAATCCTCTCAACATGCCGTTTGCAATAGCCTGCACAGCATCAAGACACACAAAAAAACCGGCGATCATTAAAAAAGAACTCGCCAGTCGAATCGCGTTGGCATGCTCGCTCTTATCATCCAAAAATAGTTTTATGAAAAATCCGGGAGAAAGAAGAAAAATAATAGCAACCGCCAATGAAAACAGAATTCCCAAACTAAAATTTTGCAAGGCTATTTTTTTTATTCGTGTCAACTCACCTGCACCCAATGCATGACTGACCTGCAAGGCCGTCGCCATCGCGAGAGAAAATGGAATAGCATACGCCACATTGACACATTGCATGGTGATCTGAAACGATGCGAGCGCATCCACTCCAAAATGGCCAATGATCATAATCGCAGATAAAAACATGGCGGCTTCCAATAAAAAAAATGTGCCGCTCGGCACACCAATAAATAACATATCTTTCATTTTCATCAACGATGGCATTAAGAACCCGTCGGGAAAATATTCTTTAAGCTGTCGATTTCCCAGACTGTAAAAAAACAAACTTAAAAACATAACCCACATGACCGTCGCACCGGCATAACCAATGCCCGAAACACCGAGGCGCGGCAGCCCCCATTTCCCATAAATCAACACATCATTTAATAAAAAAGTCAGTGGAACAGAGACTGCTGTCACCCACATCACGATACGCGTCATGGAAAAAGCAGAAAGAAATTCACGAAACACTAAAAATAATAAATACCCCGGCAAGCCAATACTCAACCCGTGCAACAGCCACGCAGCATTTTGAATAACAGCACCGTTTTCCTGATGGATAAAAAAATGCGGCGCAAACCAGATCACTCCCACACAAGGCAGCGACAAAAATAGTGCAAGCCAGATACCATTCAGGAGACTGGCGGAAACGTCTTCCTTATCATCCGCTCCTTTTGCGCGCGAAATAAAAACACCGACCGCACTTAATGTTCCCATACAAAAAACCAGTGTGGTGAAAAATATCGCCATCCCCACCGCACCGGCTGCCAGCGCTTCCGGCCCCAACCAGCCCATCATCAGGGTATCAATCAATTGCATGCCTTTTTGCGCAAGAAAAGCAGCCATCAGAGGCAGGATAAGAGTCAGGGTAGACTTCATTTCATGTGTTTTTGTCATGCTGGCGCAACCCTTTTGACGTGACGACTTGTTCTGGTAATCATTAAATAAACTATGTTACAGTTTCTGCGGATAAAAAACATAGCTCTTTTGGTTTTATCCGATCAAAGAGTTCGGCATTCGGCTATGTTTAGTGTGACTATCGATGAATGGGATGAGATAAAAAATCGTCTTGAAAGAATGATAGGCACCTGACATGCCATGCCTGGAATTGACAGCGGAAAAATAGTTAGGGATTAATATGAATGACAGATAAAAAACGCTGCATCTGGGTTTCTGACGATCCCATTTATATTCAGTATCATGATCATGAATGGGGTGTGCCTGTTTTTGATGACAGGAAACTTTTTGAATTTATTAATCTGGAAGGTGCCCAGGCCGGCTTAAGCTGGATAACTGTTTTAAAAAAGAGAGAAAATTACAGACAGTTATTTGATCATTTTGATCCCATAAAAATCAGCCAATATAATTCAAAAAAAATTGAGCAATTATTAAAAAATCCGGGCATTATTCGTAATCGATTAAAAATAGAAGCGACAATCACCAATGCAAAGGCTTATCTCACTCTTTTAAAAGAATGGGATTCTTTCAGCCAATATATCTGGCATTTTGTGGATGGACATCCCGTTCAAAATCACCGGAAGCACTTTAAAAATGTTCCCAATAAAACGCCTGTTTCTGATTGTATGTCGAAAGATATGAAGAAAAGAGGATTTAAATTTACAGGCAGCACAATTTGCTATGCGTTTATGCAGGCAGTTGGCATGGTGAATGATCATACGATAGATTGTTTTCGTTATAAAGAATGTTTATAAAAATGGATAAATCTTATTGGGTCTACATTTTGCTTTGTAATAACGGGTCGTATTATACGGGCTATACGACTGATATGAATCGCCGTTTTGATGAGCATCTCGCTGGAACAGCCAAATGCAAATATACCAGAAGCTTCAAGCCAATCAGGATTGCCCGGATGTGGAAAGTAACCAATTCAGGATTGGCGAGGCACCTGGAAAGTTACATCAAAAAATTAACCAAAAGTGAAAAAGAGCAATTGATTTTATCGCCTGAATTATTGAATACAGGCGACCGACCCGATTAAGATTGTTTCAAGAGAGGAGCAAGACGATGACAATCAAACATATAGTATTACTACCCTTCAAACCTTCTTTATCAAAAAAAGCAATTAAAGAAATCATGTTATCACTTGCTGATTTGAAAAAAGAGATTCCACAAATTATGTCATTTTCGTGGGGTGAAAATAATAGCATTGAAAACCTGCATCGTGGTTATTTGCACGGATTTGTCATGGAATTTAAAGACGAAACAGATAGAAAAATTTATTTGGAACATCCGGCACATGTTAAACTTGTTCAGGAAATACTTCTGCCCGCGCTGACAGAGGGTGTTAATTCGCCCATTGTCTTTGACTATATACCAGATTAATTATTTTTTATCAGAAAAAAGCGTGAAAAAAAATGATTGATTTTTTCGCCTGAATTATTGAATATAGACAAGTATGAAAATTGACATTTATCACTTTTTTAAAGGAAAATATGAGAAATTTTATTTCATTGTTAGCCGGATTTTTCTTAACGACAACCGGAACAATTTTTGCAGCTCAACCTGGCCTGATTGTCGGCAAAATCAAAACAATTGCCACTCAGGGACAACTCTCCATCGCCCCATCCATAGCGGGTGACTTTAAAATGAGTTCCGGGCAACGTGATGATTCGGGGTTTGTTTACACCATCACGCCATTGGGTCCAACCAATATAAACCTGGGATCATTTTCAATGTACATGGTTTATAGCTCTTCACGAGAACATACACCTTGCAGCGATACAGGTAACCTGAGTTTGTCTCTTGGCGTTGTCAATGGCCGTATCAAATTGATTACAAAACCCGATTATATTGTTCCTTCTCGTGCACATCGTTTACCTTCCTGTGGAGTTAAATCATTTGATGTAAATGTTACAACGATTGATGACAAGTCTGTTTTGACAATAACAGCAAACCAAAGTCAGGACAGCTCGGATCAATAATCTTGCTTATGCAAGAAAAAACTTATTTTTTACATGGAATATGTGCAAAATAGTAAAAATCACTTATGCCAAATAATCCACACATCGCTGGTATTACTTCTTATCAAGAGATTGATGCTATTTTATTAAACATATCAGACGGGATCAAAAACATTTTAGGTCAAAACCTGGTTGGCTTATATTTATTTGGGTCTTTGACTTATGGCGATTTTAATCCTGATAGCAGCGATATTGATCTTGTCGCGATTACAAAAAAACAACTGAGCCATGATGAATTTGAATTGATCAGGCAGCTGCATAAAAATACAGGTGAACAATATCCAATATGGCGAAACAGATTAGAGTGCTCTTATACGCCAATTGAAATGCTTAAAAATATTTTACCGCCAAAAGATCCGCGCCCTTATTTTGGCGATGGAATTTTTTATGATGAAGCTCCTTATGGCAATGAATGGATAATTAATAATTATTTATTGTATCAATATAGTATTCCGCTAGTGGGGAAAGACTTTAAAAAACTAACAAATCCTGTCGATATTCTTGACGTTCAAAAAGCCTGTGTGAGAGATTTATTTCAGGAATGGGAACCAAAAATCACAGATTTTGAATGGCTGGATAACAGTCATTATCAATCATACCTCGTGCTAAATTTATGTCGTATTTTATATACAGTAATCGAAAAAATGGCCGGAACAAAAAAAGTATCGGCGGAATGGGCAAAAAATAAATTTGGATTGCCATGGAGCAAGCTAATTTCTAATGCTCAAGCCTGGAAATATGGGAAAGAAATGTCATCGAGAGATGAAACAATTGATTTCATCAAATTTGCAATAGATCAAATTAAACAAACTTCAATTTATCAGCAAATGGATATTAAATAAATTAATTCTGATAACCAATTATTATTGGAAAATTGGGTCAGGCCTGAGCCCAGGCGTAAATAAAATGTTATAATATAAATGGTTTCGCAAAAAATAACTCTATTCAAGGGGATAAGCACCGTGAAAAGATATCTTTTATTTATACTTTTTACCATTGCTCTATTTTCCTTAATGGGTTTCAGCTCATTAGATAACAGAACCACAGGAGCAATTATTGGTGCAATTGCTGGCTTAACAGGAAGCGGACTTTCATATTTCTTGTTTAAGGATAAGAAGGATTGGCGCCTCGCTACAGGAATAATTTTCATAGCCATATTCTTCGCCACAAAGAATTATCTGATGCCTTATTATTACGCAGCAACTCTTGATTCAGACCTCAAGCAGAAATACCCAATGTACAGTACTATAGCTACGTACTATCCCAAAGAGTACAACGAGTTTCTTGAACGAATGAAAAAAATTATTATCGAGCATGGCAGTCTCGATAATGAAGTAAGCTACTCAGCAACATTATCTAACTATGCGGCTGAAAAAAGCATACCTTTTGCATCAACTCATGATATTTACAATTATTTAAAAATAAATTATCAGGTCGAGAAGAAACTTTACTCAACCAATCCAATATTAGTATTAGCTATGGAATTTCCAACGAGACTACCCAGCCAGTACTCTCTTTCGTCGACTCTCTCTTCAATTCCTGAAAGTGATATTATGGAAATAATGCAGGCTAAAACGAAACTGATCGAGTCAGGCTCGAAAGATAGAACACTTATTAAATTTTCTGATGCCGAAATTAAAAGAGCGACTGAAGGCATTAAACAGATCATGGTTTCTCTTACAGAAAAATATGGAGAGGGAGCAATCAATGACACATTTACTGCCACCACCCCAATTAAAGACCCAACACAATCAGCTCAGGTTATGCTTTCCTTCTATGAATTAATTCTTGCAAAGGGTGAAGAAGAAAGTGGTTTGTTGTTTAAAATTCTGTATATGCTGAGCCTGGATAAGACAAAAAAAAATTAATCCAAAACGGTTAATTTTTTCATTGGTTTTAATTTCTCACCAAATCACTGATGTTTTAGGCACTGTTACTTATATCGGATTTTTCCAACCGTAACGAAAATTTCGTGGGCTTAAGGGGTAAGGCTTCCATTTTTAGTGCACCACGTCAGAATCTTGGATGCCAATACTGATATGGTATGTTCATGTTCCTGTTTCAAATTTTCAAGGTTATTAGCGCACTCGCTTTCATCTGCAATTTTGCTAATCTTGCTTAACTCTTCGCGTAGCATATATGCCTCGATACTAATTGCAGAAAGGTTATTTAGTTAATAGCTGTATTATTATGTAGGATGACTTGGATATCAGAAGTAGTTTAATTATAAACAAGATGATGGGAATAATGTTCATCCAGAATCTTCTATCAACATCCCTAATGTTTTTTAATTTTTTCTGGTCATTCTTTCGCTCAAAATAAAGAGCGAATCCAGCATATATAATGCTATTAGCTAGATATTGGAGTGCATCAACAATAAAAAACCAGATTAGGTAAAAAAATATTGACGATACAACCTTGGAGCCGTTTAATTGGCATGATTGTGATATATAAAACCAGCAAATGCCTCCTTGGGCAAATGCTAGCTGTCGGCATATGGTAGAAAGCTTGGTCGTACTTGTATCATATACTGCCCAGAAGTTACTCTTAATTGCTTCGAATATTTCATCATGAGTTGCGCTCATTTTGGACTCCCAGGAGGTCCGCCGCCAGTACCGGGCTTTCTATTTTTTTTTCTGGTTTTTGATGGTTTTGCTTTGGTGGGTGAGGTTGATTTTCTAGTCGCCTTCTTTTGCTTACCCTTGGATTTGATCATGATTAGCTTCCTTGCCAATTATCACATGTTAACCTTTAAAGATTGAGATAGTGAACTAAATTAGTCGCATTCGTTGGTGAACTAGTTGCTCAACCCTTCTACATTGCTTCTACATGAGATTTGGGACGATTCGGTAGGTCTAGCTAATCGCCTGATTCTATTAATGGGCCCACTAGGACTTGAACCTAGGACCAAGGGATTATGAGGAGGCTACCTGAGCATTCCCGATTTTTCCATTTTTTTCTATCTTATTCATTTATATACTGTTTTTACTGGGCAAGTCTTCTAGCCAATACCATCAGTGGCTGGTTTTTTCTGTGGTTTTCCTGGCACGATTACACCAGAATTACACACGATTTTTAGGAAAAAACACATGATAAATGTATCATCCGGTGATATAATTATCATATAACCAACATATAAAAAGGCAATATGAATTAACATGAATCAGGACGAATCAATTGATAATTTACTCGATCTTCATGATGTACGGTACGTAATAGATGAAAAATTAGGTCTCTGGGTGAAGTTTGAAATAAAGAAAATTGAGCCAAATAAAGATAGGCCTCATGGAATCAAATATTCCTTCACTCTGCATGATCGCACCAATAAAAGAATCATGGGATTTGATAATGCACACGTGATTGAATATGGCGGCAAAAATAATGTTGCGCCAAAAAAGACATATGATCATTGGCACAGAGACGGCAACGACGAAGGTCGGCCATATCAATATGTAAATGCGGGAAAATTGCTGACAGATTTTTGGGCTGAAGTTGATAAAAAAACCAAAGAAATTAAAGGAGACTTAGCATGAGTATCGTTAAAAATAAAGTCGCCAGAGTGGGGATCATGTCGCTTGAAGATTTCAAAAAACGAACGATAGCTATTGCAAAAGGTGAATATAAACCAAAAAAAGATGAACCAAAAATCTGGTTTAATTCTATAAAATCTTTGGCGAATGTTCTTTCTGAAGAAAATCAACAATTACTTAGATTGATTGTAGAAACCCACCCCCAATCAATCAAAGAGCTGGAGAGCGTGACCGGAAGAAAAGCCAATAATTTGCTTCGTACTTTGAGAACAATGGAAAGCTATGGGTTTGTAAAACTTAAAGAAGGCAAAAGCGGAAAAGGTAGAACTCCATTGATTCCTGAGGTGATGTATAGCTCAGCTGAGATTGAGGTTTGTTTGGCGGGATAAGCAATGTCATAGTGAGACACTGAGACGTGGAGCTTGATATGGAGACAGAAAGGAAGCCAAATTTTTTTGAGTTAAATAATAATTTAATAACCATGTTAGAAATGGCTTCTGGTTCAAATGCTACAATAAAAAAATTAGTGAGCAAATTTAAAAAAATTATTAAACATTACAAATCTAATGATGATATTTATGGATTAGCAGAAGTTCAAGTTGGTTTATCCAAGTGTTTAGATTTTTATGTGTTAGATGAAATAAACACTCAAAATTCAGATGCCTTTAACAGATTAATTACTAATATTGTTATTACAGCTCTTGATATTCTCGCTACTGGAAAATCAACAGCTGCTTCGCCTTTTTTTACATGTGGTATGCATGAAGATCGAGCATGCGTACAAGCGCAACTAGGTGACCGATTTATAACATATGATGACATACATCATTTAGATTGGCCTGATTTGCCAGTTAAAGATGCTGTGTGTTTCAAATCACGACCTAATTCAATTACACTCCCAGAAGAGACTAAATTATATAGAATACTTGATGCTGAGAACAAAAAATATGGTAGTTGGTGGATGATTTCCTTGCCAAAAAATCGTCGTGAATGGCGTTTAAAAATGGCTGTATTGACTACCTGGAATTCTGATGATCATTACGTAGAGTTTGTTTTAGATAACCCATTAAATGCTTGGCAGGGCATCGCTGCAAGCCAAAAAATACCCGAAACAAATTGTATTTTACAAGGTGGAGGGAACCAAGTCTGGGTAGCAGCAAAAGATGTTATTTGCCAGAAAATTTCAACATTATGTAGTGTCCCGCATGCTTTTTAAGAGCCTATAAATCGCAGAAATGTCAAGACTGCGCGCAGCGCAAATTGAAAAAATATAGCCTTGTTTCTATATAATCAATTCGTTAGCTCTGATAGATCGAGAATATCAACTTCTCTTTTTAAGACTGATTTGTACTTTATAAGATCAGCCTTGGAAATTACTTTAACAACAATATCATCTATCTTTTTTTCTACCACCGCCGAAAAATCCACCTCACACTTTTCCCACTGATTATTAATTCTATCAAAAATCAAACCATCATCTGCGCCACTGATATCAATTAACTGGCCATGATAATCGATAGTTAGCAATAAAATATCCCATTGCTCATCTCGAAATCGTTTTGGTCCACATATGATATACGGTTTTACCTCAGATAAAATAATTCTTATCGCCTGACCAGGAAGATCAAGGTCAATGTCAGCAAGAGACCGCTTTGCGCCATAGACTTTTGCTGCCAAGCCGCCAGTTACCTGATAAATGATATGATGTTTATTTAAGATATTAATAATCCAGCGCAATGCATCAGTTGATTTTTTTGATTCTAGCTGTAACTCTGAAATCATAGTATTATTTTCCAAATAAAATTAACATTTAGATTTGTATTAAAAAAATTAATTTTTTTAATCAGTCTGTAATTTAGCCAAGCATAAATAGCTATCACAATAGTTGCTATACAGGATATTGCTGATGCAATAATAATTGCTATTTGTTCCATTTTTGGACTATCCATTAAGTGATTATGAGTACTCATGATTTGCGCCGACGAATATTTGGGTGCGTATTCAAATAGTTAAAGGCTTGTTTTTGTAATTCACGCCACTTTTCCTGAAGCGGAAGATATTCATTAGTGACTTTACTGTTGCGCTTCATCATGCCTTCCAGCATTACACAGTTGTTTAATTTCATTATGTATATTGTTCATTTTTTGATAAGTTGCGTCATATTTAATAAATGGGTTAGAACCACTGGAATTGTGCATGGCTGTACTTCCGGGATTGGTTCCTGCCATTATACCGACTATAGGTTAAAGAACAAAAATAGCAGGGTGGCAGGATTAAATGTGCTTGTTCTTATGAGAGAAGCCTTTGAGGTGAGATGATTCTTGTTTGAGCCTTTGTATTTACTTATGCGGGTTACAAATCGGTTACATTTTGTTCCTAACAAGCTTTTAAATTTGAATATTGGTTATAACCTATTGATTTTTAAGTGGGCCCACTAGGACTTGAACCTAGGACCAAGGGATTATGAGTCCCCTGCTCTAACCAACTGAGCTATGGGCCCCGTAACAGTCAGACAAAAACATCCTGCAATAATATATTGAACTGGAGCTGGTTTCCAGCCTTTCGGATAGAAATTTATGCTACCACCCCAAAATACAGACAACACACTGTTCGATTAAACACAATATTCTTCCAAAAGAGCATTGGAGCAGTTTATTTTTTTAAACTGATATTGAATACGCAATAAGGATTGATAAAAACCATGCATTCTTATTTTTTCTATTTTTCTATCCAGATGTAAAATAATACACTGTAACAGCAGACCTGATAGAAATATAACAATAATCTTAAATTCCTTATTGCCAAAATGCGCCATATCCAATAATTTCCACCCGAGAGTCATGATCATTCCAACCAAGAGATATATGGAGGGATCTTTTAATAAAGGCTCCGTATCTGCTTTTAATAATTCAATTTTTACATGGCAAATAGCATCTTCGACATTCTCCAGGCTCAATAAGTTCAAATTTTTAACTCTATCCAACCATAGTAAATGTATAAATTGCCCCCATCTGGCAGAAAAAAATATTTGCTCAGGACAAGATTTTTTTAACGATCCGAGAGCCGATTTAAAACAGAAAAGATCGCTTATACCAAAAAACATCATTACTGCTAGAAAAACGATATCCTCCGACCAATTAGATTTAAACTGAGGAAAAGCATAGAAAGGACCGGCCAGGACATATATAAAAAATCCTAAAAGCGTTACTATAGAAATTATCCAAAAAATACTGGTAAAAATACTTGCATTCCGTATCATACCGGCAACAATGGAAGCCAAAGAAGATGTATTCCTGTATGATGCGTAAAGTTTTATAACTGAAAACATAAACTGTCACCTCATTATTTATAACGAATAAACTTTGATATTAGCCCGCAAAAACAGATAGATAAATGAGAATTTATAGTTTCATCGAAAGGAAAAAACCCCATGCAAAAACCCATCATTCAACTCGGCGACACCACCCTCCGCACCCCTTCAAAACCACTTTCTCCTGACGAAATCAAAAGTGAGACCATTCAGGACCTCATCCTCGTCATGAAAAACACCATGCACAACGCACCTGGCGTCGGTCTTGCTGCACCTCAAATCGGTATCAACCTGCAACTCGCTGTGATTGAAGATCGCAAGGAATATACCGCGAATTTTTCGCCGGAAGCACTCAAAGAACGAGGAAGAGTGCCCGTTGCGTTCCATGTCATTATTAATCCTGTTTTAACCATCACCGATCCAACCGAAATGCTTTTTTTCGAAGGATGCCTAAGCATCGCCGGTCGCTGTCGCATAACCCCTCGCGCGAAAAGCGTTCGCGTTGAATGTCTGGATGAAAATGCCGATAAAAAAATCATTGAAGCAACTGGCTGGTATGCCCGAATTTTACAACATGAAATCGATCACTTGCATGGAAAATTATTTATTGATCACGCCAATCCAAAAACAGAAATCGTGTTTGATGAAGAAAATAGAAAAAAATGGGCTGGCGCTTCACAGAAGGAAATAGTTGATTATTACATCGAAAAATTGAAATCATGATTCTCTATGCGGCCTGATATTTTTTCCTTCAATATAATCAATTCGTTAGAGCATGCATAATTTTTAGCCTTTTTAGTGTATAATTTACCTATAACGATAATTTATCGAGGATTTTTATGCATTCTCATGCCCTTTCTGACGATGAAATTTTAAAGCTCAAAGAAAGCTTGCTTCGAAAATATGGCCCCGACCTTTCTGCGCGTTTGGTCGCTATCCAGGAATACCTCAAAAACATAGACATTTTTGATTCGGATGAAGATCGTAGAATATATAACCAGTTACTCGCTTTGCACGCCATTTCTGCTTATCTTGTTTTATGTTTAAACACATTAAAAACAAAAAACCTATCTCTCCATCCGCTCGAATCAATGTATCCTGAAGTAGAACTTTCAGGATTTATTGGTATGATTGATAAAGAGCACCCCTATATTATTGAAGAAATAAGTAGGAATCCTCAAAAATACGTTTCTATTTTGAATCCTCCCGAAAACACATCTACTCAACAACCCGCATCACCAGAAATGGCCGAAACCAAATCACCGGCAATGCATCCAGCCGATCCCAACGAGCAACAAGCCATATTTACCAGGAATATGCTTGCGCTAAAACAAAAATATGAAGAAAAAATTAGCGGATGTCTTGAAAAAATAGAATCACTGAGATTACTTTGCATATCACCAGAAGAACTTCACACATACATAAACTTATTCAAATCCTTACAGGATCGGTGGCAGAAAAATGAATGGGAGCATTTTGATCCATCCCGTATGAACGAGAGCTTCATTAATCAGCAATACGTCCAATTTGATGTAGATATTAAAACATTTATAACAGATCTGAATAAAAAAAGAGAAGGTTGGCGTACTGGTGACATGACACAATATGCTCACTATGATACACGAGAATTAAAAAAAATCTTGCAACAAAAAGTTGTTCAGCTGGAAGAAATAAAAAAACATGTCACTATCCGGCTTCCAACTGTTTTTAATAAATTTTGGAATAATAATTTTCATGAAGTTTTATTTGACTACAATGACTTTATAATTAACCTGGCTGAAAAGGAAAAATACTACAAATTCGTATTACAGGATAAATCTGACGCCAAACATGATAATCTGAGAAATGAGCTACGATTATTGGATGTTATGCTAGCCACTATTCCAGAACTGGCAGAAACTTATAGAAAAAAAATGGAACCAGAAGCAATAAAAACAAGATCAAGACAGATCAGAGAAGAGCTGATTGATAGATATAGCAACCCCCTTGTAGAACGCATATTTGCTCTTGATGAGCACCTCAAAACTAAAAAACTCCTCCCCAACGATAAAAAGATATTTAATGCTTATTTTTTACTTTTGTGCGATTATTTTGAGCGAATACACACAAGAGAACCCTTCCAAAGCATATCATCTGTTGATGGTAGCTCTCACAGAAATGAGCCAGAACTCACTGATGAAAATCGTATGAGGTCTGTCGAATATCTGATTGAAACAATGGATATATACTGCAAGCGGCTCGAAACGTTCGAACCCAGGGAACCCGAAGTACAAATTCACCTTTCAGCAGATAGCGAATTACCGCCAGATCCTGATACACTATTAAGAGAAAAACGCATCGCAAACGTCAAAAAATTATTACAAATTACAGAAATTGAAAAGCTATTATCTGGCGGATATCGCGATAAACTTAAAAATTTTATTAAAGAAATTGATCAAAGCCCGTACCCGAATCTTTTGGAATCATACAAAAATTTATTTCATGCCATACTTAAAAAAGACAGAGCTATAATTCTGTCAAAAAAAATTGATGCAAATTATCTTAATGAAAAAATAGAAGCACTGAATGACGATTTGAAAAACCAAATGGACGCTACAGAAAAAGCCAGAAAGGCTTTTATTAGTCAGCATAAAGAATCGCAGACAGGTTTTGCATGGTTTAAGAAATCAGATATAGATTACAAATCATCTCTCGCCGAAATAATTAAACATGCCAACGCGAAAAACAACCCAAGCTACCTTACTTGCAAACAACTAGGATGGCTTGACTCGAGTGGAAATGTGCTCTCTGCCGAAAAAATCGCAAACAAATACGAGCTTGAGGGAGGACTTCAGCTTCGCACTATGGCTATGAAACGGGGAAGCGACGAAAAATAATAGCACCGCGTGCCAGTAATCACTCTTCCTGCATCACTCTATCATAAAACCGCTTGATGTCCGGATCCTCCGGTCGCAGGTGCATTGCCTTGCCAAACGCTTCCCTCGCTTCATCCTTATTTTGATTGGCAAGATAGAGTTTGCCTAAAATAAACCAGCCTTCTGCATCATCCGGATTCACAGCCAATCGCTTTTTAATCTGTTTGATCATGCCGGAAAGTCCGCCGAGCTGACTCACTTCCTGCTGCAACTCATAATGTGTTTCACCCACCATCAACCACTGGCCTAATCCGGCATGATTTTGAAAAAAGAAATAACTACTCAAAGAAAATAAAATGACAAAGATCACTGGCAATAAAAAATAGCTTGAATAAATTTTACGTGTTTTAATAAAAGGAATCGCAAGCAGAAAAATGCCACTTGCCAGCATTGAAAAAATCAAGCCAACCAATAAATACATCATGACTTTTTTCGCCTTTTACGAATATAAAACAACAAATAAAAAATTCCCATCAACAAAAAAAGAATGGGTGCAAGCCACAACCCATAAGTCATCGGATTAAATGGCGGTTTATATAAAATAAAATCGCCATAACGCGCCACCAGATAATTCACAATTTCTCTGTCCGACTGACCTTGCCGGATATGCGCATAAACCTGTTGCCGCAAATCCGCTGCAAGCGACGCATTGGATTCTGCAAGCGTCTGATTTTGACAAACCAGACAGCGTAATTCTGATGTCAATGTGGCAAATCGCTCTTGCTCAGCTGGTGTATTGAATCGATATACATCTTCCGCAGCCAATAATTGCAAGGGAATGAATATCATCCATAACAGAATTATTTTTTTCATGCAGGTTCATTTCCTAATTTTTCAAGAAGAGGCTTGATGGTTTTTTCAAAAGAATCGGCATCCATCACTCCAATCTGTTTGTAACGAATCATGCCTTTTTTATCGATAATAAATGTTTCCGGTGTGCCATAAACACCCCAGTCAATGGCTGCCTGTCCATCCGAATCACTCACCACTACCTGATAAGGATTGCCATTTTGCTCCAGCCATTTTTTGGCAAGCACCGGATTATCCTTGTAATCGATACCGAAAAAAAACAGATGCTCGTCTTCCGACAGCTGCAATAATAAATTGTGCTCCATTGCACACGCTTCACACCAGGTCGCCCAGACATTCACCAGAACCACTTTTCCCGCAAAATCCTCATTTGTCCTCATTTTTTCCGGATGAAATAAATCAGGCAATGAAAAGACAGGAGCCGATTTATTAATCAGTGGAGATGGAATCTGATCAGCTCGCAAACTTAACCCTCGCCATAACAAAACAAGAATCAGCGAAAAAATAATAAACGGAAAAAGCGAACGAATCTGTTGTAATTTACTCATCATCGCTCCGTTTTTTTAAATGCGATAATAACGACAACAATCCACCTGTCAGCAATAAAAATCCACCTGCCCAGATCCAGCGCACCATTGGTTTATAATAAATTCGAACCGCCCAGCCACCATCAGCAAATCCATTACCCAATGCAAGATACAAATCGCGGAAAGGATTTACCAGAATACCAGGCTTGCTCAATGTTTCCTGATGCGCAGTATAGATTCGTTGTTCAGCAATCAACTTTTCCGGAACGCTATTATTTTTTTGCACATCGAATGTCGCCGTTACCGCATTGTAATTCGCTCCACGGGTTTCATCGATATTCGAAAACGTAAATTGATAACCGGCAAGCGATACACTTTCACCCGGCATGATTTTGATTTGTCTCTCGGCACTATAGGATTTATTAACCGTCACACCGAGCGCAATCACAGCAATACCCATATGTGCCACAATCATCGCCGCATGTTTTAATTCCAACTGTTTTAACGAGAAAGCATATTGAATCGTTGCGAGAATAATCCAGACGCCCAAAAAAATACCGAGTGAGGTTAGCCAAAAAAATTCAAATCCAAAAATAACAGGAACAAAAATAGAGATTATTATAGAGACAAAAAAACTCAAACCCATTTTTTTTGCGAGCAATCCGGCTGCCTGTTTTTTCCAGTGAACATGCGGCGCAAATCCCATCAGTAACAATAAAGGTATAATAATCGGCATAAAAACCAGATTAAAATAAGGCTCACCTACCGAAATTTTACCCCATCCAAATGCATCCAGAATAATCGGATACAGCGTGCCAATGACAATGGTAAAAACCGCTGCCAGTAAAATAACGCTATTCAGCAACAAAAATGTTTCGCGTGACAATAATTCAAATTGCGGTGCCTGATAAAAATCCTTGATGCGAAATCCATATAATAAAAATGCACCGCCAATGATCACAGCAAGATAACACAATAGAAAAAGACCCCGCGCCGGATCATTCGCAAATGCATGCACGGAAACCAAAACGCCTGAGCGCACCAGAAAAGTACCGAGCAAGCTTAAAGTAAAAGTGATAATCGCAAGCAACAACGTCCAGCCCTTGAATGATTGCCGTTTTTCACTGACGACCAAACTGTGCAACAAAGCCGTTGCGGACAACCAGGGTAATAAAGACGCATTTTCAACCGGATCCCAAAACCACCAGCCGCCCCAACCCAATTCACGGTATGCCCACCAGCTTCCAAGCACAATGCCACAACTTAAAAACGACCAGGGCAGAACAATCCACGGACGACAGGCTCGCGCCCACTCCGCACTGAATTTTCCTTCAATTAATGCAGAAATCGCAAAGGCAAATCCAATCGCAAATCCCACATAGCCGAGATACAACATCGGCGGATGAAAAATCAATCCTGGATCCTGCAAAATCGGTGTCAAATCATTTCCTGCAACAAGTGATGTCGGAAAATCCCGTTGAAAGGGATTCGATGTCATCAATAAAAATGTTATAAATCCGCTGCTGATAAACCCGAGAATCATGACAATATTGGAACGCGACACGCGAGATAATTTTTTATCCGCAAATAGAATAAATGCAACAGTCCATCCTGCCAAAATCAGACACCACAGCAAAAGTGAACCTTCATGACCACCCCACGCAGCGCCCATGCGATACAATACAGGTAATAATGCATGCGAATGTTCACGCACATAAATCACACTCATGTCCTGTTGCAAAAAACTCGCGATCAAACATAACATGGCCACACTTAAAAAAATAAATTGAATAATCGCGGACGATAAACTCAACCGTAACGATTCACCCGATCTGAAAAATCCGGCAATGCCCTGAATCAGTGCAAAGGAGAGTGCCAGAATAATCGCAAAACTGCCGAGTTCAGGACCCATTTGACGCCCCTTTTTTTAATTCGTTGGCCAATGGCCATGGCATGTATTTTTCATCGTGTTTCGCCAGTACCTGATCGGCCTGCAACAGCTGTGAATTCATTAATTTCCCCGTCACCACAATACCCTGCCCTTCACGAAACAAACCAGGCAGCACGCCGTGATAATCCACGATCAACTCATGTTTTTTATCCGTTATGGTAAATCGCACGCCCGTTCCTGATGGATCATAGTGCACGCTTTTTTCCGCAACATACCCGCCCACTCTAACGATCTGGTCTGGCATCGTGTGTGCTTCAAGCAATTGGGTGGGCGTATAAAATAAATTGATATTCTGTTTTAAGGCATACAGCACAAAACCTGCTGAAAGACTTAAAAAAATCAGCACGCTGATAATGCCTGTTAATCGCCATTTCTGTTTTCGATTCATAATGATTGACGTGATAAATGTTGAAGTATTTTTTTAACGTGATTTTTTTCGCGAACAAAAAGAAAAACATTAAATCCAAATACAAATAATGTGGCACCAAAAGCTGTCCATACGTATGGACCATAACCGCCCATGTGAATAATATGGTCTATCATCATGCGAATACCTCTTGAACCCACTGACTTTTTGTTTCGCGTAATAAAATTTGATTGCGCATGCGCAGCAATAAAATCCATCCATAAAACAACATGAATGCTGCAATCATGGCAAGCAGGGGATGCAACATAGCCGGTGCAATGGTGGGTTTTGCCAATCGACTGAGCGTTGGACCCTGATGCAACGTGTTCCACCAGATCACCGAGTAATGAATAACCGGCAAATTAATCACACCGACGAGTGCTATGACAGCACTCGCCCGTTCACGATTCTGTATATCTGATATGACAGACTGTAACGCAATAAAACCCATATACAAAAAAAATAAAATCAGCATGGATGTCAGACGCGCATCCCAAATCCACCAGGTTCCCCACATCGGTTTTCCCCAAATAGAACCTGTGACAAGCGCAAGCAAGGTAAACCATGCGCCAATCCGCGCACTGACAGACATACAAATCGCCGCAATTTTGACACGCCAGACCAGCGTAATAAAAGCTGAAACTGCCATGATGAAATAAATGGCCATTGAGGCAAATGCACTCGGCACATGAACGTAAATAATACGAAATCCATCTCCCTGCTGATAATCCGCCGGTGCAAGAAATAATCCATCAATCAATCCATAACCAAAACATAATGCAAATGCGATAGCGATCCAGGGCACGAATGGCGTGGTGCTCGCATAAAATGTTTTCGGCGATAAAAAATTTTGTTTTAACCAGTTCCACATGTTATTGATTCGCTCCCATTCGTAGCGCAACACCGGTCATAAGCGGCGCAAACGCGACGCTCAAAAACAGTAACGCCGCCATCACGGCAAAATAACCCGCAACCGGTTGATGAAAACCGGCTGCAACCAGCGTGCCTGTTCCAAAAATGAGAACCGGAATATAAAGCGGCATGATAAGCACCGGCAGCAACAATCCATGATGACGAAGACCCACCACCAGCGCCGCACCTATCGCTCCGAGCAAAGTCAAAACGGGCGTTCCCAATAACAGGCTGATCACCAGCACAGTTTCCAGATGAGCCGGCAAGTGTAACAAAAATCCAAGAAATGGGCTAATCAGAACCAGCGGGAGGCCATGCGTCAGCCAATGACTGGTCACCTTGCATAACACCAGAAGCGTCAGTGGATGAGGACTCAACAGCATGATATCGAGGTAACCCTCTTCTGCATCCAGACGAAAAAGGTTCCCGATCGAAAGCAGTGTCGCTAACAATGCCGCGACCCAAATAATCCCTGGCGCGATTTTTTGAAGCAACACTTCATCAGGTCCTACGGCAAGTGGAAAAAGTGTCACGACCAGCGCGAAAAACAATAACGGTGTCAGCCAGGACCAGGCTTCACGCCATGTCATTTGAATTTCATAACGAATTATTTTAAACATGAATCTTTTTTTCCTCGCCACCCAACACGAGTGTTTTCATTGTGTCATTTATTTTCAAATCATGATGCGTTGCAACAACAGCCATGCCACCCGACGCCAGATGTTTTTCCAACATATTTTTAAACAAGGCATGCCCCGCTTCATCCAGTGCCGTCAGCGGTTCATCCAGAATCCAGAGCCGCCTTAAAACAAGCTGCAAACGTGACAACGCGAGACGCCGTTTTTGTCCTGCCGATAAAGTCATCGCCTGCATTTTTTCAACTGACGAAAGACCCATCATCTGCAAGATTTTTTTTAAGGAATCCCGCTGACATTTTACGCCAGAAAGCGCTGAAACCAGCTTTAAATTTTCATACACTGTCAAATGAGACTTCACGCCATTTTGATGTCCCAGAAAACAGATTGCCTCACTATAATCATCCAGCGTTTGAAAAATATTTTTTCCTCGCCATAAAACGGTTCCGGTTTCAGGGCGAAGATACCCTGCGAGAATACGAAGTAACGTCGATTTTCCACACCCGTTTTCACCGCGCACTTGTAACATTTCGCCCGGCTGCAATTCGAGATGAAGGCCATCAAATAAAAATACATTATTGCGTTGAAATGCGAGATGTTGAAGATGAAGTGTCATGACTATCCGCTTTTATTACTCATAAAAAAAATCATGCTTAACAAACCTAACGCGCACAAAAGCAACATGCAGGATTGCAGACGTCGATAACGAATGGTCCGTGTATTTTCATCAGGCGGTAAGGCCGCCTGTTGGGAAAGCAATAAAAAATACATAAAACCAAACCAGCTCGCAATCGCCGTCATAAAACTGACGACACTCCCGCCCAGCCAAAATTCATGGAAGCTGTACTGCTTCAGACTGATCATCGTAAAACCGGTTGCAAGCTGCAGCACGGCAAACGGGATAATCACAAGAGACGTCTGTTTTTGAATGCGCTCGGAAACAACCGCCAGATTATGCGGATGCATGGAACGCCATAAGTGAAACCCATACAGAATACTGGTCAACACAATTGATGCGCTAATAATATGGAATATTTTCAAATAGATATAAAGCATATGCCCTACCCGTCCTGTGTGGTGAAATTTAACACATTATGAAGGAAATGGGAATGAATTTTGTATAGAGGACGCTTTTAGAGACCCTTAAACGCGCTGATAAACCGCATATCGATACAGGTCAGGCGAATCAATTGTCGTCAAATAATGATAGTGTTGCCATTCTTCGCGAAAGCCCGCATAGCGTGAAAAATAATTGACAAAATTCAGGGGAACCATCCGAAAAAATGTTTTCTCGTCTCGTGTATCCACAAATACAAATTCCGGTTTTTCCGTTTTGATTTCGGACAAAATAATATTTAAAAAAAATGTCTCGTTTTGGTTACTTTCTTTTGATAGGGGCAAGCCCAGTTTCAGGCTGGTCTGTTTATTCATATCAAACATACAAATCAGCCCATAGAGTTTTGAAAAATAATTGACGCCGGCATCCGTTACCATTGGAAAAACATGGTCGCCATTGGTCGTTAAAAAATAGACTTTTTTAGTTTCGACTGTTTGTTTCATGAAGGTAATTAATTTTTTGAAGCCATCCGCATAAAAAATACCGTACTGATAATTGTCATCAACATAATCAAAAGAAAAAACAAACAGAAAACTGGCTAAAAACCAAAAAAATAAAGCCTTCCCCGCTTTAAACGGATTGGCATAAAAGAATGAAGAAAAGGCGAGCAGAATAACCAGCATGGCTGGCAAAAAAACAGGATAAAGATGGTAGTAAAATGGCGTTCGATGAATCAGGTAGGACAGAAAAAATCCGGTCGACGCCAAAAAAAACACGGTGGATACTGTTTGATAGGGATATTGTTTATTTTGGATAAAATACAGGATGACAGCCATGCAATAAAAAAGCAGGCCTTTTGTCAGCAACACTTCACTCCACTGATAATCAAACAGCGCAAAATAGGCGTGTGATAACAGGGGAAACATAACAGCCAGATAATCAGGATGACGAAAAACGATGATTGATACATAGATCAACCCTGCGAGAAGCATTGCCAGTGTATCAGCGCGAATACATGCGGTCACATTTTTATTCCGCCACACATAATATATTTCCACAAAAGCAAAGGAAATTAAAAAGTAAGGTTTGATTAAAAACCCAATTCCAGCAAAAAATCCCGTTAAAAACGCTGCGCCTGAATGAATAGAGCCTTTTTCAAGACGCAGAGCCATACTGAAAAACCAGGGAAAAGTCAGAATAATCATCAAATGTTCACGCTGCCCAAAGTCACCCAATGGCAAGACCATCATGCAAAAAGCGGTGAGCGCCATACAAAGCCATCCATTAAAAAGATGACGTGAAAATATTTTTTGAATCAGAAAACAACAGGCGGCCAATGAAATCATCGATAGAAGAAAAATATAAACAGAAAATACGGTACTCTCCCCCAAATGAAAAGTGTGTGAAAAAAATGCCACAGGCCAGGAAAGATAGAGAATCAGTGGTGGATTGATTTCCGTATAATTATTTAGATAACTTCCACCTTCCAGCAAAACTCTCCGCGCACCATACACGAACCAGCTGGCATCGCAATTCATCAACATTTTATTTTGGACAAAAATGGCCAGCAAAAAAATCAGTGTCACTGAAAGAAATGAACAAACTGTGTATTGAGTCCTCGACATGGATTGATTGCCTGTTATGCGTTTTTTCAATTTGTTCAGTTTATAGGTGAGAGGGAGGTTGATCAATGGATTTTAGAGAAAATCAGGGAATATTCGGTGAAACATTCACATCCCAGACCGTATCAACATATGCCTTGTCAGTACTATGGAGCATAACCTGAACCACATGCCTCGCAATATCATCAGGATCATTCAATTTTTTTTCTTCAAAACAGTCGATGTAAAAATCTCTTCCTGGCAAATCAACAGGATTACTTGTGCGAAGCTCAGTCTGCATGGGTGTATCGAGCAACCCGGGCCGAAAGATAGAAAAATAAATCTTTTTTTCCGCCAATTCTGCATTCAAACACCGTGTCGCCTGTTCCAAAGCTGCCTTGGAAATACAATATCCCATCAATCCAGGCAATGCCAGATTGGCTGCCTGTGACGAAATATGCAATACACGCTGACCGCCATGAAGCAATGGCAATAATTTTTTTGTGAGAAGTAACGGTGCAAAAAAATCGGTGTCGAACTGTTTCATTAATGCAGCATTATTATCATCATTGACAAACAGGCGCGGTACGATAACAGCTGCATTATGGATAATAGACAGGGATTTTTCCTGAGAAACTGCCGCGATGATTTTGTCCAGATCATTCGGTTTTGTGATGTCGCACGAAATGGGATGGATCAACGGATTTTTTGCTGAAAGGTCTTCAAGCAATTCTTTCGTTCGACCGACCGCATAAACGCGATAGTTTAAATGCGCAAGGTGAGAGACAATCGATCGACCAAGACCTTTTGTTGCGCCGGTGACAAGGAAAATGTTTATCATCAGGGGTTCTCTAACGAATATTTGGCCTGCGAACTGAATGGATTATAGCTCAAGTTATAATCATACACATCCGTCTCTTCCACATATTTAAGAATTTTAATCAACAGAATGGATGGATAAGCCAGCACAAACAATGTAATCATTTTTGCAGATAAACTTACCGTCGTAAGTTTCACAAACAATGAAATTTTCGAAGAATCTAAAAACAAACCGAATGCAAAATAATTTGACAGCAATGAATAAATAAGTGCGGCAAAAAATGACGTTGTCAAACTTCGCATCCAAAAATATTTTCCTCTTGTAATAACCTTCCATTTGGCCAAAAGAAGTGAATTTATGTTATTCGCAAACAAGACACAAAAGGCAACGGAAAGCCACACCAGATGAAGGTTGCTGAAGATATATTTGTAGGCATCCTGAGCTTGCAAAACATCCCATGCAGCATGAAACCCGGGTGGCGATGGAATCCTATAAACAATTTCCATAATAAACACAAATAAAGTATAAGTGGCAAGACCAGCTAACAATATTTTCCGACTTTCATAATAGCCATACACTTCCGTGACAACATCCAGAAGTGAAAAATAAATTCCGGTAAACAAAATTGAAACAGGCACTGCTCCAGCAATAGGCAAAACAACTATTTTATGCAACAAGATACTGGGTAATATAAAAAAAAATGAATATATGGAAGCGATATAAGGTAGGCACTTAAAAGTCTTTTGCTTCATTGTCATGACCTGCAGAATAAAAACATTTGCCCGATAATACTAACCGATTTGTAAATAATCAAGAATAACCGCATGAGACAACCAGAGCGTGTTGGCATTTGATATTGTTTCTTCAATTGTGATTTCAATTTTCTTTATCGAAGCGTCATCCCGCGGCGTTTTTTAAGCGGGACCCAGCGACTTTAAAAGCATTTTAAAAATCCAATGAAAAAAGTCGCTGGGTCCCACCTGGACTTGTCCCGCAATGTTTTTATGCGGGAAGCACGGCGGGATGACGCTCCGATAAAGAAAATTGAAATCAATACTGACGAAACAGTGTCAAACGCCAACACACTTTAATCATCCAATTTTAATTTATTTTTCGTTCAACAGAAACGAAAAAGCCGCGCGGCATTTATCCCTGATTTCAAGCAATTTATCTATCAATATCTGTGCAACATCGGGCTTGACCTTCATAAATAAATCCACCACCCTGGCCCAGAGCGTAACAGAAAGTTGATTGTTCACTCCACAAGCGGCATCATAAATCACATCAAATGGAATATGCGTATAAAGCGCAATCCCTTCCAGACTATATTCACCTGTTTCCACAATGCTCTGAATAAGAAGTTGAATAATTTTACCGTCCATTGCATAACACTCCATCGAAGAATTGTTTTCATCAAATTGAATTTTATTCCGAAACAGCCCGGATAATAATTGGTACAGCTGTCCCAGCAAGATTGCCTTCAACACCCTGCGCTCATTTTTTACAGAAAATCTTAAACCAGTTCCCAAACTCATCGAACACACCTCCTTGAAAATACATTTTTCGTATATTATTTATTTAAAATATTCAAGTCAACAAAATATTGAATAGCCTTCAAATTAATTTTATGGCATACTTTGCGACCATGAAAAACACTAAAATTGCCCAAATTCTGAATCGCCTGATGCTGGATAAAAAAATTCGCGTGGCAGAACTCGCCAGACGAATCAACCTGCCACAACCCACGCTACACCGCATCGCAACGGGAATATGCGAGCATCCGCACCTGTCGAGCCTCGCGCCCATTGCACAATTTTTTTCGATTAACATTGATCAGCTCAAAGGTCATGAGCCAATTCCGTGGCTGGATCGTGCAGCGAGAGTACCTCTATTAACATGGGACGATGTTTTGCATTGGCCAGATAAAAAAAACACCCCGCATAACGAATTTGTTTTAACAGATGCTGTCATCGGAAAAACCGGATTTGCCTTAAAAGTGAAAGATGCCTCGATGGATCCGGTCTTTCCCAAAAATACGGTGTTGATTGCTGATCTCGAAAAAGAGGCTAAAGATCGAAGTTATGTTATCGCAAAGTTGGCCAATCACTCTGAAGCTATCTTTCGGCAATTATTGATGGATGCGGGGGATCGTTATTTAAAACCGTTGAGCCCGGATTTTGAGCAATATAAAATGACGCGCCTGAACAGCAAAGATAAAATTTTAAGCGTCGTGATACAGGCAAAACGGGATTGCGAGGAATAAATTTTTTACAAGGAATGATGATAGGGAATGCGCATGAGCCTTAAAAAATTTTTAACCATATTTGAATATACTGCCTGGTTTATCAGGCAATACAGCGAACAGCAGGCGCAGCAAAATATTTATCGTATTGTGGAAATCAAACAATCTACTTCAGGGCAATACAAACTGATTGTCCAGATTATTGGGAAATCCACTATCATTGAATGCACGCCAGAAGAAATTGTGACAAATGATCACATGCTGGAAGGATTTTCCAAAAAAGATATCCGGGCGATCACCTATTTTGCATGTGAAGAGATTAAAAAACCAAAATATAAAATTATA
>DATIJJ010000079.1:0-17770 GCA_035478795.1 Gammaproteobacteria bacterium
ATCGCGAGAGGCAATCGACTGACATCAAAACAAAGACTGATATCGGCTTTTTCCTGCCCGGGCCGAACGAGATTTTCCGATGCGCGTTGACCGAGTGCGAGTTCAATCGCATCGATCAGGATAGATTTTCCGGTACCGGTTTCACCCGTCAAAACAGTCGTTCCTGAAAAAAAATCGAGACTCACATCATGGAGCGTAATGAGATTTTGAATCGTGATTTGTATCAGCATGTGTTATTCCGTATATTTCAGTTTTTTTCCCCAGTGAAGCTTGCTGCGCAAGGCTTCGTAATAGTTGTAATCCAGCGGATGGATAAGATGCAATTCGTGCGGTTTTTTTCGAATGGTAATATGACTGCCTGCCGGTGTGTTGAGCCAGGCGCGACCATCACAGCTGACGCGCGGGGAAGTGGTATTGTTGGGTGTGATAATAATATTAATACGGCGATTGCCTTCAATCACAATCGGACGACTGCTGAGTGAATGCGGAAACATCGGCACCAGCACGATCGCATCCAGTTGTGGATGAAGAATAGGCCCGCCACCGGAGAGCGCATACGCAGTCGATCCCGTCGGTGTTGCAATGATAAGACCATCCGAATTTTGACTGCAGACAAACTGGTCATCAATATAAATTTCAAATTCAATCATGTGCGGAATCGCATCCGGAATGATCGCGACTTCATTCAGGCAATCATCCTGACCGATATTGTTGCCGTGAATTTCAATGGAGGTCGTTAACAAAAATCGTTTTTCAAGATGGTATTCACCACGCAAAACCGGTTCGATTTTGGGAAGCTCCGTCGGCAAAATATCTGTCAAAAAACCAAGACTCCCGCGATTGATGCCGAGTACCGGCAAATCCTGGTTTACGGCAATGTGCGCTGCATGCAACAAACTGCCATCGCCGCCGACCACAATCAGAAGATCGCAGTGGCTCCCGAGTTTTTCACGCGATAAAGTGGGGAGTGACGTCTCATTCAGGATAGTCGCTGTGTCTTCTTCGAGATAAATGTGTATGCCGAGTTGTTGTAGATAATCGATGAGTGCACGAAAGGTTTCCTTGACGCCAGGATTTCTGACACGACCAATGATACCAATACTTTTAAACGGGGTAGCCATGCTGTTTCCTTATGCTATACTGCCCGATCATATCATAGGTGAGTTATGAGCGAGACACCAGTCAATCAGCGCGCCCGGCACATATTAAAAATTCTGGTCGAACGGTATATCCAGGATGGCCAGCCGGTGGGTTCAAAGACGCTGGCTGAAGAGTATGCACTGGGGTTGAGTCCTGCAACCATTCGCCATATTCTGTCGGATCTTGAAGAGGCGGGTTATCTCGCCTCCCCGTATACGTCTGCAGGGCGCGTACCTACTTCCGATGGTTATCGATTGTTTGTGAATCATTTATTAACAGCGAAGCCTCTGAAGGATGTCGATATTCAGGATTTACAAAGCCAGTTCAATCCGGACATGGCGCTCTCCCATTTACTCCAGTCGGCCTCCACCGTGCTGTCCAGCCTGACCCAATTGACGGGTATTGTTGCACTGCCAAGACGCAATCGCATCCAGTTACGGCAGGTTGAATTTTTACCATTATCATCCAATCGGGTGCTGGTGATTCTGGTATTGAATAATCGGGAAGTCCAGAATCGCATTATTTATACCGACCGTGTGTATTCGCCGGGTGAATTGCAGCAGGCAGCGAATTATCTCAATACGCATTTTACGGGTAAGGAACTCCTGACGATTCGTCAGGAAATGTCAGTCGCATTGCGGGAAGATCGTGATAACATGGCGCGTTTGCTGGAAGCCACGATGGATATGGCCAGCAAGATTTTCGCAACACCCGATGAAAATGACAAGGATTGTCTGATTGCAGGCCAGAATAATTTGCTTCATTGTTCACCGGAGGCGGACTTTGAGCGCCTGCGGCTGTTGTTTGATGCCATTTCCCAAAAACAGGATATTCTGAATCTGTTGGACCAGGCACTGGAAGCGGAAGGCGTGCAAATTTTTATTGGCAAGGAATCGGGCTACCAGGCGTTCGATGATTGCAGTATTGTGACGCAATCCTATTCGGTAGACGGCCAGCTGGTCGGCAGTCTCGGGGTGATTGGTCCAAGGCGCATGCCTTACGAACGGGTGATTTCGGCAGTGGATATGACAGCAAAATTATTATCTGCCGCCCTGAATCAGGCTTGAATCAGGAATAAAAACCCATATATTGTGGTTTTTTCGAGGTTGGAGGAGAAAGCGTGTCATCTCATCATCATAAAGACAAGGCGGGCAGTACTGCAGCACTGCACAATAAATTGCATAAAGGTCAGCCGGATGCGGCATCGGATGCAGCAGTGGAAGAGCCGGAAGTGGAATTACTTTCGTACGAAGAATTACAAAAACGCCTTGCAGAGGCAGAAGAAAAGGCATCCCAATCATGGGAACGGTTGCTGCGCCTGCAGGCGGATATGGATAATATGCAGCGTCGCGTGGAGCGGGATGTCTCCAACGCGCATAAATATGCGCTGGAAAAATTTGTGCTGGAATTGCTGCCGATTGTGGATGGTCTGGAACGTGCAGTTCTGGCGCATGAGGATGAGGATTCCGGTTCAGGCAGTTTGCTGGATGGCGTACAGCTCACGTTAAAAATGATTTATGCGGCCTTCACAAAATTTGGTATTGAGCAGGTAGATCCGACAGGCGAATCGTTTAATCCGGAATGGCACCAGGCGGTTTCCACCGAAACGAATGCGGATGTCAAACCGAATACGGTGCTTACCGTTTTACAAAAAGGGTATTTGCTGAATGGCCGGTTAATGCGTCCGGCGCTCGTTATTGTCGCGAAATAAATAAAGTGACATCTGAAAGACAGATTGAAAACAGAATAATAGCCCCCACATTGGGCGGATTACTTTTTGGGAGAATGATATGGCAATGAATAAAATTATCGGTATTGACCTCGGTACCACCAATTCCTGCGTCGCTGTGATGGAAGGTGACAAGGTACGCGTGATTGAGAATGCAGAAGGCGATCGCACCACGCCGTCGGTCGTGGCTTACCTTGAAGGGGACGAAATACTGACAGGACAACCGGCCAAGCGCCAGGCAGTGACGAATCCGGCCAATACGGTTTATGCCGCAAAACGTCTGATTGGTCGTCGTTATGACGAGGAAGTCGTTAAAAAAGACAAGGAAATCGTGCCTTACAAAATTATTCGTGCAGACAATGGCGATGCGTGGATTGAAGTATTGGGTGACAGGAAAATGGCGCCACCACAAATTTCCGCACAAGTGCTCATGAAGATGAAGAAAACGGCGGAAGATTATCTCGGTCATCCGGTGACAGAAGCGGTGATTACGGTTCCGGCCTATTTCAATGATTCCCAGCGTCAGGCGACGAAAGATGCCGGCCGCATTGCCGGTCTTGAAGTGCGTCGTATCATCAACGAACCGACAGCCGCAGCACTCGCATTTGGTCTGGATAAAAAACCGGGCGATCGCAAGATTGCGGTGTATGATCTCGGTGGCGGTACCTTTGATATTTCCATTATTGAAATTGCAGAAGTCGATGGCGAGCATCAGTTTGAAGTGTTATCGACGAATGGGGATACCTTCCTCGGTGGTGAAGATTTCGATCTGCGTTTAATCAATTACCTGATTGATGAATTCAAGAAAAGTTCCGGGATTAATTTACGCAATGATCCTCTGGCGTTGCAACGTTTGAAGGAAGCAGCGGAAAAGGCGAAGATTGAACTCTCTTCAGCGCAACAGACCGATGTCAATCTGCCCTATATTACGGCGGATGCGAGCGGGCCGAAGCATCTTAATATCAAAATCACACGAGCAAAGCTTGAATCGCTTGTTGAAGATCTGGTGTCCCGCACCATGGAACCTTGCAAGATTGCCATCAAGGATGCGAACGTTAAACTGGAAGATATCAGCGATGTCATTCTGGTCGGCGGCCAAACACGTATGCCGATGGTTCAGGAAGCGGTTAAAACGCTCTTCAACAGGGAACCGCGCCGCGATGTCAATCCGGATGAAGCGGTGGCCATTGGTGCGGCGGTACAGGGTGCTGTCTTATCCGGTGCAGTGAAGGACGTCTTGCTGCTGGATGTGACACCACTGTCTCTCGGTATTGAAACGCTCGGTGGGGTGATGACCAAACTGATTGAGAAAAATACGACGATTCCGACCAAGGCAACCCAGACATTCTCAACGGCGGGTGACAACCAGACGGCAGTGACGGTTCATGTTTTACAGGGTGAGCGTGAAGTGGCTTCAGCCAACAAGTCATTGGGTCGTTTTGATTTGCAGGATATTCCACCGGCACCGCGCGGTATGCCACAGATTGAAGTGACGTTTGATATCGATGCGAATGGTATTTTGCACGTGTCTGCCAAAGACAAGGCAACCGGCAAGGCACAATCGATTGTGATTAAAGCATCCAGTGGGTTATCGGAAGATGAAATTAAAAAAATGGTGAAAGATGCCGAGCTGCATGCGGCGGACGATCACAAGTTCCATGAACTGGTGGCTGCGCGCAATCAGGGCGATAACATGATTCATTCCGTGACGAAATCCATGAAAGAAGCGGGTGATAAAGTGTCTGCTGATGAACGCGCATCCATCGAAAAAGCGATTGAAGCATTGAAAGAAGCGCTGAAAGGCGATGACAAGGAATTAATCGAGGCGAAAACCAAAGACCTGACCGATGCGTCTTCCAAAATGGCTGAAAAATTGTATGCGGCGGGTCAGCAACAGCCGGGTGCCGAGGCAGGTAGCGAAGCGCATGCTTCTTCTGAACAGCCACAGTCTGAAAAAGGCGACACGGTGGTCGATGCAGAGTTTGAAGAAGTGAAGGATGATAAAAAATAAATGACCAAACGCGACTACTATGAAATTCTGGGTGTTTCACGCAATGCGAGCGACGAGGAAATCAAAAAAGCCTTTCGTCGCCTGGCGATGAAACACCACCCCGACCGCAATCCCCACGACAAGGTGTCAGAGGAAAAATTCAAGGAAGCGCGAGAAGCCTACGAAGTGCTGGCCGATGGACGAAGACGTTCGGCGTATGACCAGTTTGGTCATGCGGCGGCCGATGGCCCTGGATTTGGCGGCATGGGTGGTATGGGCGGCATGAATTTCAGCGATATTTTTGGCGATATTTTTGGTGATATTTTCACAGGCGGACGAAGTGGCCCGGAGCGCGGTTCTGATTTGCGCTATCAGATGGACATTACGCTTGAAAATGCGGTATTGGGAACCACGGTTGAAATTGCTGTTCCAACCCAGGTCACCTGCACGGAATGTTCGGGCACGGGCGCGCGCAAGGGGGCTTCTCCCGTCACGTGCAATGATTGCGCGGGTCATGGACAGGTTCGTATCCAGCAAGGTTTCTTTTCGGTACAGCAAACGTGTCCTTCCTGTCGTGGCCGAGGGCAATTAATATTGGATCCTTGTGGAGAATGCCGCGGAAAAGGACGACGCCGACAGACGAAAAAATTATCCGTTAAAATTCCGAAAGGGGTCGATACCGGCGACAGAATTCGCCTGGGTGGGGAAGGCGAAGCGGGTGAACCGGGCGCACCGGCGGGCGATCTCTATGTGCAGATCACAGTGAAACAGCATGATATCTTTGGCCGTGATGCGACAAATTTACATTGTGAAGTGCCCATCAGTTTTGTCACAGCAGCGCTGGGTGGTGAACTCGATGTACCGACATTGACAGGCCGGGTCAAGTTAAAAATTCCGGCTGAAACCCAGTCCGGAAAAGTATTTCGTTTGAATGGAATGGGCGTGCCCTCTGTTCGTCATGGTGCATCCGGTGATCTGTTATGTAAAGTGATGGTGGAAACACCGATTAATTTAACGCATAAACAAAAGGAATTATTAAACCAGTTTGACAAGACATTATCTTCGGATAACAAGCACAATCCGCGTTCCAAATCCTGGTTTGATAAAGTAAAAAAATTTTTTGAAGACATGAAGCTTTGATAAAAAACTTTTGAAAGAAAAAATGTGAGAGAACAGAGATGAATAAAGTACCAATGACCGTGCTGGGTGCAGAATTACTGCGAGAAGAATTACACCGTTTGAAAACAGTGGAACGTCCCAAAATTATTAATGCCATTGCGGAAGCAAGAGCGCATGGTGATTTGAAAGAAAATGCGGAATATCACGCAGCCCGTGAACAGCAAGGGTTTGTCGAAGGACGCATCATGGAAATTGAGAGCAAGTTGTCTATGGCTCAAATCATTAATGTCACGCAAATTGAAAACACTGGAAAAGTGATTTTTGGTACGACGGTTAAACTGGCTAATGTCAATACCGCGAAAGAAGTCACCTACAAAATTGTGGGTGATGATGAAGCGGATATCAACGTCAATAAAATTTCAGTGAGCTCACCCATTGCCCGTGCCCTGATTGGCAAACATGAAGGGGATGCTGTGGAAGTCCGCACACCGGATGGTACGATTGAATATGAAATCATTGAGGTTGAATATATTTAATGCCAACCGGTAAAAGCAGTCGCCGCTGGTTACGAGAACATTTTTCCGATCCTTACGTCAGAAAGGCACAGCAGGCGGGTTATCGTTCACGCGCCATTTATAAATTACAGGAATTGCAGGAACGGGATAAATTATTCAAACCCGGCATGACGGTGATTGATCTGGGTGCTGCACCCGGCGGCTGGTCAGAAGGGGTTGTCAATTTCGTCGGAAAAAAAGGCCGCGTGATAGCGCTTGATATTTTGCCGATGGCGCCCATTCCCGGTGTTGAATTTATTCAGGGTGATTTTACGGATGAGGCGGTTTTGTCAGCGCTCATGCAACACCTGGGTGAAGCCCGGGTAGACTGGGTCATTTCAGATATGGCGCCGAACATGAGTGGCATTGACAGCGTCGACCAACCCCGTGCCATGGCGCTCGCGGAACTGGCGCTTCAGTTTGCAAGAGAGGTTCTGCATGAGAAGGGCGGTTTTCTGGTCAAGGTTTTTCAGGGTGCCGGTTTTGATGCGTTTCTGGTGCAGTTGCGCCGTGAATTTAAAAAGGTCGTGATTCGAAAGCCCAAAGCATCGCGCGACCGTTCGAATGAAGTGTATTTGCTAGCCTCAAAATAATACTTCAGGTATTATGAATTTTTGCAAAAAAACAGGATTTGTTTCGAGGGCCCCGCAGAGTGAACGACACAATCAAAACGATACTTTTATGGATGGTTGCCGGGATCATTCTGGTTTCCGTATTTAATATTTTTGGGCCCAGACGTGAGGCGGAACAGCGCATCAGTTATTCCTCTTTTCTGAATGAAGTGCGTCAGGGCAATGTGAGTTCGGTGACCATCACCGATCAGGACCTGACCGGGACGCTGCAAAACAATACCCGCGTTTTTGCGACCTATCTGCCGATGCCCAATGACACACAACTTTTGAAGGAACTGGTCGACAAGGGCGTGAATATCAAGGGAAAACCACCCGAGCAGCCGGGTCTTTTGGTGCATCTGCTTAATTTATTGCCGTGGATTATCCTGTTTGCTATCTGGATTTATGTACTGCGCCAGCAGGCCGGGGGTGGACGTGGCGGTGCCTTTTCATTCGGCCGCAGTCGTGCGCGTTTGCTTGGCGAAGATCAGGTGAAAATAACATTTGCCGATGTAGCGGGTGTTGAGGAAGCGAAAGAGGAAGTCAAGGAACTGGTTGAATTTTTGCGCGACCCTGGCAAGTTTCAAAAACTGGGTGGCAAAATTCCGCAAGGTGTTTTGTTAGTCGGGCCGCCAGGTACGGGTAAAACGCTTCTCGCAAAAGCGGTAGCGGGTGAAGCCAAGGTTCCCTTCTTTACCATTTCCGGTTCCGACTTTGTCGAAATGTTTGTCGGTGTCGGTGCATCCCGTGTGCGTGACATGTTTGAACAGGCGAAAAAACAGGCACCCTGTATTATTTTTATTGATGAAATTGATGCGGTCGGACGTCACCGTGGTGCGGGTCTTGGAGGCGGTCATGACGAGCGCGAACAGACACTCAATCAATTGCTGGTCGAAATGGATGGTTTTCAGGGTAATGAAGGCGTCATTGTGATTGCAGCGACCAACCGGCCGGATGTTCTCGACAATGCATTACTGCGTCCGGGTCGTTTTGATCGTCAGGTGATTGTGGGCTTGCCTGATGTGCGGGGTCGTGAGCAAATTATCAAGGTCCACATGCGCAAGGTGCCACTCGGCAATGATGTGGATGCCGCGGTGATTGCGCGCGGTACGCCCGGATTTTCCGGTGCGGATCTTGCCAACATCGTGAATGAAGCGGCTCTCTTTGCCGCGCGTGCCGATAAACGGTCAGTTGGCATGGATGAGTTTGAAAAGGCAAAGGACAAGGTGATCATGGGTGCAGAACGTCGCTCGATGGTGATGTCAGAATCGGAAAAGAAATTGACGGCCTATCATGAAGCGGGACATGCCATCGTCGGTCTCCTGGTACCGGAGCATGATCCGGTGCATAAGGTCACGATTATTCCACGCGGACGCGCATTGGGTGTCACGATGTTTTTGCCGGAAGGTGACAAATACAGTTACAGCAAGGAAAATCTCGAAAGCAAGATATCGAGTCTTTTTGGCGGACGCATTGCCGAATTGATTATTTTTGGCCCGAGCAAGGTGACAACCGGTGCGTCAAACGATATTCAAAAGTCGACGGAGCTTGCCCGAAACATGGTAACGCGATGGGGCCTGTCTGACAGATTGGGGCCCTTGACGTTCGGTGATGATGAGAAAGAAATCTTCCTGGGTCATTCGGTTGCAAGACACAAGGAAATTTCCGAAAGTACATCGGGCATTATCGATCAGGAAGTTCACGATATTATCGATCGCAATTACAAGCGGGCGGAACAGATCCTGCGGGATAATCTGGACAAGTTGCACGCGATGGCAGAAGCCCTGATAAAGTATGAAACCATTGGTCTTGACCAGATTCAGGATATCATGGCCGGTCGTCCTCCCAGAGAAGTGTCCACCTGGCGTGGCGAGAGCAGTGTCGAGAGTCAGGGAACAACGGTTGCGCCTGATATGGCACCTTCCAATCCGGATGCGATCAAGCGAAACGATGATGAAGGAATTCGTTCAACACATGAAGAGTGATAATCATGAAGCGGTTCTTTCTGTGAAGAAAATGCAACGCAAGTACTTTGGTACAGATGGCATACGCGGGCGCGTAGGTGTCTGGCCGATCACACCGGATTTTATTTTGAAGCTGGGCTGGGCAGTCGGGACGGTTCTTGCAAGACAAGGTTCCGGCAAGGTTTTGATTGGCAAGGATACGCGTATTTCCGGTTACATGTTTGAATCGGCGCTGGAGGCAGGGCTTGCTGCAGCCGGTGTTGATATTCATTTGTTAGGTCCCATGCCGACACCGGCGATTGCCTATCTCACACGCACCCTGCGTGCGCAAGCCGGTATCGTCATCAGCGCATCACACAATCCCTATTACGACAATGGCATCAAATTCTTTTCAGCGCAGGGTACCAAGCTCTCTGATGAAATCGAAATGGCGATTGAAGAACAACTGGATTGTACGATGACGACGGTGGATTCGGCGGATCTCGGTAAAGCGATTCGAATTGTGGATGCGCCGGGTCGTTACATTGAATTTTGCAAAAGTACGGTCGCCTCCGAGATGACGTTTAACGGGTTGAAGATGGTTGTGGATTGTGCAAATGGCGCCGCCTATCACATTGCGCCCAATGTATTTATGGAATTGGGCGCGGATGTGATCCCGATAGGCACAGACCCGGATGGTCTCAATATCAATTTTGAATGCGGTGCGACGTCTGTCGATCAACTTCGACAGCGCGTCTTGCAGGAAAAAGCGGATGTGGGTCTTGCGCTGGATGGCGATTCCGATCGTCTGATCATGGTTGACCATGCAGGCACGGTGCTTGATGGAGATGAATTGTTATACATGATTGCAAAACATCGCCATGAATCCGGTACCTTGCGAGGGGGTGTGGTCGGTACAGTCATGTCGAATAAAGGGCTGGAACTCGCGATTCAACAAATGGGTGTTGAATTTGTCCGTGTGCCGGTCGGGGACCGTCACGTGATGGCGGAACTCTGGAAGCGCAAGTGGCATCTCGGTGGTGAACCGTCGGGTCACATTATTTGTTCCGATGCGATCACAACAGGCGATGGTATTGTGACTGCGCTGCAAGTGTTGTCTGCCATGCGCCATCAAAATCAGCCGCTCGCGGAGTTAAAAAAAGGGCTGCATCGTTATCCGCATGTTCTGGTCAATGTCAACATGCCTCAAAACACGGATCCGCTGGATCATCCGGATGTGGCGGCTGTTTTGCGGGAAGCTGAAAAAACATTGGGTCAAACCGGTCGTATTTTATTACGGCGTTCCGGGACGGAGCCATTAATACGCGTGATGGTGGAAGGGGAAGATGAAGTGCGCGTGAAGGAAATCGCGAACCGCATTGCAGAAGTGATTCAACAAAAATTTGATTGATAAATTGATAAAATGAAGGAGCTGGATCATGTTGTCACATCCCATTAAAAAAGGATCCAAAGAACATAAAGAGCAAGATGCTACGCGTGAAAATGAGAGGCGCCTCGCAAAATTTCGTGCATCTATAAAACCTGTGTTGAATGAAATGAAAGAAAGTGGAAAATCACTTGAATATTTCGAGGCCAGAAAGCTGATTATTCAATTCAGCACGCTTGCTCCCTGGCGTGATCAGAAAAGTGTGCATAAAGCTTATCTGGCTGAATTGGAAAAAACAGATCCTTCGGAGAAGTCATTAAAAGCATTCGTTGAAAATTTGAGATGGGAAATAGCTGCAGCCAATGAAGTCGAAAATAACCGGGCGAACAATCCGCCGGAATTGATAGAGCCGTATTCTGATGTGGAGTTAGAGCTGCCAGGGGTTGCTGATCAGCAACCAGGATTACCGGATTTTTCATCTCCGGCAGCATTTGATCAACGCCTGAAAGACATAATTGCTGCGGAGGGTGGAGGCGAATGGAGGCAGCCGGATTCACCGGGTTCTCCACCAGTTGACTCTTCGTTGAGTCCAATGGCGTTGGTATCCCAGAGCATTTTTAGATTGACTCCGCCGACTCCGACAGAGAGTACGGGTCAGAATGCAAAGGCTGAACAGGACGCCGAAGCTACTACTGTTTTTCATTCGAGACCTCGGGGTTTGTCGAACGGGTCTGATTAAAGACGTGTCCTCAATTGATGTTAAACAAACGCTGCTTAGAACACCTTCCTCCGCAGGGGGAAGGTGGCCGAAGGCCGGATGGGGGGATAAAAACATGCATTTTCGTATTTTGAAATAAAAAATATATCCCCCCATCCGCCCGTTGGGCACCTTCCCCCTGCGGAGGAAGGCGTTCTAAGCAGCGTCTATTTATTACTGATAATTATTTTTCCTTCCATCCTTTAGTCCACTACGACCACCACCCGCCACCACGATTATTTATCATACAAATCCGACAGATAGTGTATAATATAAGTACTTTTTAAACGTATTTGATTAAACACTATAAGAAACTCAAAAAATCAATGAGTTAAAACAAAACGACGAGGAAAAAAATGCCTGAGAAATTTATTTCATTTATCAGAAAGCAGGGGCCTGGATCCGAGTTTGTCCAACAGGCGTTGGCTCAGATGCAGCAATCTTGTGACCGATTCAGTAATGCGCTGGATATGGTCAAAGCAGACATTGAGCTGCCTCAATTAATGGATCTTGCCAATCAGTATATCGATCTCATTTCAACAGCGCGTCTTGTTGCATCAACGCCACCTGCCGAGGATGGAGAACAAAAAAATATATTGCAACCGGCAAGTGAGCTGGCGGTAAAGCGTCTGGTGTCACGATTAATCAAGGTGGCATGCGATGAAGTCCTGGTTGACAACACATCGGATGATGAAAATGAAACACGGGTTGATGCTTTACATGAGGTTCGACTGCATCCCATGTTTGCCACGCTTCTGAAGCTTCATCCGGAGGCCAGTGTAGCGCCTGTGGTAGCAGGATTTGCGCATTATATTTTTATGCGAATGGTCACGACGGATACGTTTAAAAATGCTTTTCAAACCTGGATGGATAAAGGGAATGATTCGCCAGAGTGGTTGGTTCAATTAACGATGACGAAACAAATGATTGATGGAACGATTAGAACCACTTTAAAGAATTCTGTTTTTTTGGAGCAAGCCATTCAACAGAGCATGGAAGGATTAACGCGCGCAGAATTGCGGCGCATATTGGATGGTTACAAGTCATCGGGATTTTTCAGGCGACAGCTCAATGCAACCACGCTGGAAATAGATAATTTGAATCGCCTGATCACATCGGATAAATCATCCGATTCGACTATTGTCACCCGGGATCAGGTAGAAACTGCATTGGGCAAAGGGCACAGAGCGAATCTTTTCAATGGCACAGACAATCCGGATGACTCGAGCACAGACAAGACTATCGTGGAGATAAAAAAAGCGTTTCGTTATGTCGGGCGTTAGTGATTTTCACGCCCGCCCCATCCCATAATACTCAAACGCCGCCTCTTTCATCTGCCGCGGATCATACTGATTACGCCCATCAAAAATCACATGCTGTCGCATCCGTTTTTTCATCACATTGAAATCGGGATAACAAAACGATTTCCATTCCGTGACGAGTACCAGCGCGTCCGTCTCATTCAACGCATCATACTGATGTTCCGCAAATCGCAATTTCCCCGATTCAAACCAGTGTTTCGGGAAAATCCGTTCTGCAACCGGCATCGCGACCGGATCATACGCCTGCACGGTAGCACCACTGGCGATGAGATGTTCAAGCAACACAATGGAAGACGCTTCACGCATATCATCCGTTCCAGGTTTAAAAGAAAGTCCCCAGACCGCAATCGTAATATCCGATAAATTCGCCCCAAATTTTTGCGTAATTTTTTCAGGCAACACATTTTTTTGTTGAAAATTACGCTCTTCCACGGCGCGTAACACTAAAGGATCGACGCCATTTAATTCTGCCATTTTGACCAGCGCCCGCACATCTTTTGGAAAACACGAACCGCCATAGCCACAGCCCGGATAAATAAATGAATTACCAATGCGCGAATCCGATCCAATACCGAGGCGAACATTTTCTACATCGACACCCATCCGATCACACAACACCGCCATTTCATTCATGAACGAAATTTTCGTGGCCAGCATCGCATTCGCCACATACTTCGTCATTTCCGCATCTTTGACATTCATAAAATAAATTTTTTCGGGATTGCGTAAAATCGGCGTGTAAAGATCCATCATGATCGATTTGGCTTTTTTCGACGTTAATCCGATGATGATACGATCCGGACGCATAAAATCATCGATCGCAGCGCCTTCCCGCAAAAATTCCGGATTGCTGACCACATCAAATTTCGCTGACACACCGCGTTTTTTCAAACCGTCCTGAATGATTTGTTTGACCTGATCAGCGACACCAACCGGCACCGTTGATTTATCGACAATCACACAATAATGATCGATGTGATCCCCAATATTTTTCGCAGCCGCCAGCACATATTGCATATCCGCCGAACCATCCTTGTCACTCGGTGTGCCAACGGCAATAAAAATCACATGCGATTCTGTTTTGACTTCATCGAGTGATGTCACAAAATGCAACCGCTTTTCTGCGAGGTTGGTTGCAACCATCGCATCAAGCCCCGGTTCATAAATCGGTAAAATCCCTTTTTTTAAATTGGCGATTTTTTCGGGATTGATGTCGACACAGGTCACGTGATTGCCGAGTTCTGCAAAACACGTGCCGGTGACTAATCCGACATAGCCTGCACCGATGACTGTAATATTCACTGTCTCTTTCTCCCGGAATGTGTTTCATAGATTCGAACAGTATCACCCCGATCATTTTGAAAAACTGCAACAGGGGATAAATTTATTTCATTCAAAACCGGATTTTTTTTCAAATCCTTTTCATTGACGCGCAAGGCGACATAATCATATTGCCGCCATTTGCCATTCGCAATCGTGTTTAAATTCTGAAAGCGCACGCCTTCTGAAAAAATCAGATCGCCAAAATGGTTCGAATAATAAAGCAATTGATAATCGTTGGAATAAATGGTTTGTTCGGGCGTTGCATGTGTCGACAACCAGTCGCCACCTTCCCGGATATATTTTTTCGAGTGACCCAAATCAAAAATACCGCTCGCGCCATACACCAGCATAATAAAACCGACCAGCAAAACAGGCCACTTGCGTTGATGCCATCCTTTTATCAGATGATCGAGCGCAAAAGGAACCCACAGCATCAAGGTCAGTGACAGGGCAATTAAATAACGCTTCGCAAGAAATAAATGATCGACCAGAAAAAAGAGCGTGATAAAAATATTAATTAAAATATAACCCCAAATGACCACACGCGATTCCCGTGGGAAGCCAGCGAGTTTTTTACACCACGCATAAATAATCAATGCAGCATAAATCGGCGACAGGTTTGAGATGACGCTGACCAGATACCAGCCGATAAAGAGCAGCATTAAAATCCAGGTAGCATCGCGTGCGGAAAAGAGACTTAACACATAGCGTGCAAGACCATTCGCCGTGCGTTCAAATGACTGGATGAATTCGGTCATCCCATGCAAGAGTTGAAAGGATAATTCAGTTAACCGTCCGAGGGATTGCTCAGGATGGGTCGCAATCCATGCCGAAAGCGCAATACCGACGAAAATCGTCAGGGTGTTCAATCGTAAAAAAGACAATGCGCGCTGGCGAAATGCCAGTCGTCTGTCCAGAAAAACAATGAACGGAAATAACACGAGAAACACCGCTCCTTCAATGCGAAAGAGCGTTGCTGCAATCAGACTGATCGCCCAGAGCAGTGCATCAGTCCATTTGCCGTGCGCGTTTTTAACATAGCGCAATGCAAAAAACAGAGAAGTCAGATAAAACGCCCAGAACCCATGGTCACGCACGATTTCAACACGCACGCCATTAAATTCATGCGCGAGTAAAATCACAACGGCGGCGAGTATGAGAACACGTTTTTGATGGGTGAGTGAATTTACGATCAGCATAAACGTGATGACCGATATCAGCGAAAAAAATCCATTCAGACAATACGCAGATGTCGTGTAAGACACATGCGTTAATTGCGTCAGACCAAAAATAAGCAAGGAATAAAACGGCCAGCTCGCCTGGGGACACAGATGCGATGCAACGGACAATCCTTTGGACATCGACGCTGCACTGAGCAAATAGCAAATGGCATCCGGATTGACCACGACGGTTTTAAATCCGGCCCAGACAGAAAGCACCACGCTAAAAAAACCGGCGATGACAATCGGTGTTAAATAGCCGGGCGAGTTTTTTGTTAATCCATGCATTCGACAAATCCGCGTAATGAGCGTTTAAAATCATCGGATACTTCGGGATGTTTTAACGCATAGGCGATGGTCGCTTCAAGGTAGCCCAGTTTATTGCCGCAATCATACCGTTTGCCATGAAATTGCAGTGCATGAACGGATTCCTGATGGAGCAGGGCGGCAATCGCATCGGTCAATTGAATTTCGCCCCCGGATCCTTTGGCGGTTTTTTCAAGGCAGGCAAAAATGTTGGGTGACAGAATGTAACGACCGACAACCCCGAGATTCGAAGGCGCTTTGTCTGCTGCGGGTTTTTCCACAATCCCGCGAATGGGTGCGAGTCTGTTATTGGGCGTCGCAATATCGACCACCCCGTATTTTTTGGTTTCTGACAGGGGAATTTGTTGAACCGCAACAATGCTTGACGCTGTTTTTTCATAGGCCTTGACCATTTGTTGCAGGCAGGGGGTCTGACCGCCATCGATGAGATCATCGGCGAGCAGGACGGCAAACGGTTCATTCATCACGAGTTGACGTGCGCAGAGCACGGCATGTCCCAGCCCCTGGGGCGATTTTTGCCGGATATAGGCGCAGGATACGCCATCCGGCAAAATGTCACGGACCATCTCCAGCAGATCGAATTTACCGCGTTCAAAGAGGCTGGATTCCAGTTCATAGTTGGAATCAAAATGGTCTTCAATGGCGCGTTTACTGCTGTTTGTCACAAAGATCAATTCGGTAATGCCAGCGGCTACGGCTTCTTCCACCGCGTATTGAATCAAGGGCTTATCCACGATAGGCATCATTTCCTTGGGATTGGCCTTGGTCGCCGGTAAAAAACGGGTGCCAAGACCTGCGACGGGGAAAACGGCCTTGCTGACTTTCATATGACGTTCGAAACCCATGTTACATTTCATTCCAGGCAGGTGTATTTTGAAGCGCGAATTCTAGCACAAAGCGCTCTAAAAAACACCGATTCTGTTGACTTTCAGGAGGCGCTTGTCAACAATGCCTTTTATTTTGGAAGCCTGTCCATGAAGCTGGTCTATGCCACCCCTTTTGATGCCCATGATGTGACAAACTGGTCAGGTACGCCTTTTTACATGTCGAATGCGTTTCGGGAGGCGGGGGATTCAGTGGACTATGTGGGTGGTCTGTCGCGCCGGTTGCCGCCGTTTTTCAAATTAAAACAGACGTGGAAAAAAATAGCGGCGGGTCAGCGCGAAAGCCCGCGTTTTAACATCACGGCGGCCACGCATTATTCTGAACAGGTTTCGCAGTATTTAAAAACGCATTCAGCGGATGTGGTGCTTTCCCCGCAATTAAATCCCATCGCGTATCTTGATTGCACGCAACCGATTGTGCTCTGGACGGATGCGCTGTATGCGAGTTTACTGGGCTTTTATCCCGGATTTACGCGTCACTCGGCTGAATCGGTGAGACAAGGAAATCTCATGGCGGAAGCGTGTTTATCGCGTTGTCGTCTCGCGATTTTTTCATCCGACTGGGCTGCGCGTACGGCGATTGAAATTTACGGTGCGGACAGGGAAAAAGTGAAAGTGGTGCCATTCGGTGCGAACATGCCATCGATTCATACAAAAGACGATATTCGCCGGATGTTAAAATCCCGCGCGCGCGATACTGTGAAATTATTATTTCTCGGAAAACATTGGCATCGAAAGGGTGGTGACATTGTGTTTGCTGTTGCAAAAGCGTTGCATGAAGCGGGGCAACCGGTGGAATTGCATTTTGTGGGTTGTTATCCGCCGGCTGACGTTGCGATTCCGCCTTACATTCATTGTCATGGTTTTATTTCCAAACGCACATCAGAAGGCATTGAAAAAATGTCGCGTCTGTTGCGTGAGTCGCATTTTTTATTTGTGCCTTCGCGTGCGGAAGCGTATGGCATTGTGTTTTGTGAGGCGAATGCGTTTGGTTTGCCGTGTCTGACTTCATACGTCGGTGGCATTTCAACGATCGTGAAAGATCATGTGAATGGCATGACGTTTTCGCTGGATGCCTCGCCAAAAGATTATTGTGATTACATCATGGATGTGATGAATCACACTTCGCGATATGAAGAACTGGCTCTGTCGGCCTTTAACGAATATGAAACGCGGTTGAACTGGCGGACGGCGGTGAGTACAGTGAAGCAGTTGATAACGGTGTGCTAATAGACGTTCCCCCCTTCCTTTCCTTCCCCCACAAAACGGGGGGAAGGGACCCACAGTAGCAGGCCTGATACCATTCGCAGGTAACGTTTTTTAAAAAATAAAAAATCTCAAAAATTATTTTTTAATGAATGATGAAAAGATCACAAATCTCCGAAGCTGGCTTGATCCGAGCCGCGACCGGAAGGCGAGCGCATCACAAGCTCTGCAAAATATCATGAAATTAAAACAACACCT
>DATIJJ010000080.1:0-20654 GCA_035478795.1 Gammaproteobacteria bacterium
AGAACGCCCCGTTTTGTGGGGAAAGGATCGGATACAAGTCGATTTACGCAAGAACGCCCCGTTTTGTGGGGGAAGGATCGGATACAAGTCGATTTACGCAAGAACGCCCCGTTTTATGGGGGAAGGAAAGGAAGGGGGGAACGCCAACCAGATAACTTATTGATTAATGAAACAAAATGAGGACTAAAGAGGAGAATCCGGCGGAATATTCAAAATACGCAACGTCCCTTCCATGATCTTTTCAAACGCAGGGCCCGACACATCGCCGCCTAGAAATTGCTTGCCCTGGGGGTCATGAATCACCACAGCCACCACAACGCGCGGATGACTGGCCGGTGCAATACCGACGAAGGAAGAGGTATAACGGTGTTTTTGATAACTTTTATTGATGGAAATCCACGCGGTACCTGTTTTGCCGGAAACGGTATAACCCGGCACACGAGCCGAAAAACCCGTCCCGCCTTTTTCGAGGACGGATTGCAGCATCTGCATGATTTCACGCGCAATTTTCTCATCCACCACCCGCACACCGACTGGCGGTTTTTCAACACGTAACAAGGACAGCGGAATTTTAATCCCGTCATTGGCAAGCGTTGCATACGCATGCGCAAGCTGCAAGGTGGTGACGGAAATACCATAACCAAAGGATAGAGTCGCGAGCGCCAGTGGCTTCCACACCGGACGATTCACCAGTTTGCCCGCCTGCTCACCCGGGAAATTCACTTCCGTCACTTCACCAAACCCCATCCCATGCAATAAATTCCACAAATGCGCCGGGGGCAAGGTCAAAATCACTTTCGTCATGCCGACATTACTGGAAAACTGCAGAATCTGCGTCAGACTGATCAGGCCCTTCATGTGCTCATCATGAATCGTATGATTGCCGACGTGAATAAAGCCAGGTGCTGTGTCTACCATCGTGTCCGGCGTGTATTTTCCACTTTGAAGGGCGGTCACCATGCTGAATGATTTCATTGTCGAACCCGGTTCAAAACTGTCTGTCACGGCGCGATTACGAAATGCGTCTTTTTTCTGCCCGCGCATGTTATTCGGATTGAAAGACGGTTGATTCACCATCGCGAGTATTTCGCCTGTTTTAACGTCAAGGACCACCGCCGAACCGGAGGGCGCCTGATTTTTTTGCACGGCTTCGAGTAACTCGCGATACGCCAGATATTGAATCTGACGATGGATACTTAAGACCAGATCATGTCCCGGTTTTTGTTCCCTGATTTGTTTAACCGACTCAATCACGCGCCCGGTGCGATCCCGGATCACCATTTCCTTTCCGGTGACACCACTTAACCAGTCATTGTAAACGAGCTCAAGCCCTTCCTGACCCCGATCATCGATATTCGTAAAACCAATCACATGCCCGGCCACTTCACCTTCCGGATAAAACCGCTTGTAATCCTGCTGTAAATACACACCCGGGATGTTTAATGATTTAATTCTGTTTGCAATGGAGGGCGACACCTGTCGTTTCAGATACAAAAATTCCCGTTTTTTATTTTTATCCAGCCGGGTTTTCAATTCATTCACGTTGAGGTTTAAAATTGAAGCCAGTGTCTTCAGGGGAACAGGATGGCTGACAAATTCTTCGGGATTCATCCAGACTGAAAAAACCGACGCGCTGATGGCAAGCGGATAACCGTTACGATCTGTGATCATGCCGCGAAAGGCGGATTCATTTTGCACACGCAGTGCGCGGGCATCGCCCTGTCCTTGCAGAAATGCGCGTTCTGTCACGGCCAGTTCGATGATTCGCACCACAAGGCCTGTGACAATGACCAGCATAAAAAGACCGGCCAGATAAAAACGCCACGAAATAAATGTAATGGTTGATTCCTGTCTCACTCGTTAACGACCACCACCGATTTATTGTCCGGAATCACCATATCAAGCTTGCCCTCGGCAAGATTCTGGATGCGTGCCTGCATGATCCACGTACTTTTTTCCAGTAATAATTGTTCCCATTGTACGTGCAGATGCTCGCGCTCGGCAAATGTCTGTTGAAGACTGGCAGTCAAATTGCGCGTGGTATTTGTCATATAAATGACTGAAAGTCCTGTCAGTAATACCGACATCACCATCGTCAGCAAAGTGAGTTGCGCCTTCTCCACCACCCGTGACAAGACGAGTGGACGCGGTAAAACAGTTTGATTGGGCAAACGGGCTGCTGTGTTCATGACAGTTTCTCCCCTATCCGTAAAATTGCACTTCTTGCACGTGAATTAAGAGCAATTTCTTTATCACCGGGCTTAATGGCACGACCGAAACGTTTAAAATGCATCTGTCTGTCGGTATGCCTGATCGGCAAACCGGCAGGAAGCTCATCACCACATTCCTGATGGCGCATAAATTGTTTGACCAGTCGATCTTCCAGAGAATGAAAACTAATCACTAACAAACGTCCTCCCACATCCAATACCTGCAGGGCCTGTAGAAGACCTGATGCGAGATCCGTCAACTCGTGATTAACAGCGATACGAATCGCCTGAAAACTGCGAGTGGCCGGATGCTTGCCCTTCTGCCATACCGGTATTGCCTTTTTGACAATATTTGCCAATTGTGTCGTGGTTGTAATCGGCGTTTCAGCCCTTGCCGAAACAATCGCACGGGCAATACGACGGGAAGCACGTTCCTCGCCATACTGCCACAACACATCAGCCAATTCCCTTTCATCTATCGTTGCAAGCCAGGTAGCCGCATCTACGCCACTGGAATCATCCATACGCATATCCAGTTTTCCATCTCGCATAAAACTGAAACCGCGGTCCGGATTATCCAGTTGCGGAGATGACATACCCAAGTCAAGCAAAACCCCGTTTACCTTGCCGGTCAGATTTTCATCCTGACAAAACGCGGCAAGTCGCGCATACGTGCCATGTCGAATCGTGAAACGTTTATCATGGCCCAACGTGGCGCGCGCAAAAGCGACTGCTTCCGGATCCTTGTCCATCGCGAGCAGTCGACCGTTCGCTCCAAGACGTTCCAGAATCATTCGCGCGTGCCCTCCCCGACCGAATGTCGCATCGACATAAACGCCATCCGGTCTGATTGCGAGATGATCCAGCACTTCCGCAAGCAGAACCGGTTGATGCTCATTAAATGTCTCTTTCATTCGACAGGCCACCATACGTTTCCCATCATCATAATGACAACGTTTTTAACTCATCCGGCAAATCGAGACCGGCATTCGCTTCTTCTGAAAGCCAGGTCTCCCGACGATGTTGCCAGTGTGTTTCATCCCATAATTCACATTTTTTACCCTGCCCGACGAGTACGGCATGTTTCGACAGACTGGCATATTCACGCAATAACGGCGGCAGAAGGACGCGCCCATGCGTGTCGACTTCGACTTCGGTGGCATGACCAATCAGTAAACGTTGAATGCGGCGAGCAGCAGGATTAAAAGCAGGTAATTGGGCTAATTTATTTTCGATGTCTTCCCAGGCCGTCAGGGGATAGAGCAATAAACACTTTTCTTCGGTATCGATGGTCAAAACGACGGAGCCGCGGCTGTTTTGTAACTCGCTGCGGTAACGGGCAGGTACGACCATCCTGCCTTTCACATCGATGTTGATTCCATTGACGCCTCTAAACACGTCATTCTCCTTTGCGCCGATCTTGAATTTTTCTTTTTATTCCATCTCTTAAAAAAACTATACCACGCTCTCCCACAATAAACCACTTTTTACCACAAATATCTGCAGAAATTCAGATAACGGCCAGTCATGAACCACCTTTGAGGGTGCCTGACTGAGGAATTTATTGTAACTTTATGATTATACAGGGTTTTTTGGGATATTCGTCCGCGTGTTTTTGAGGATAAAACAGTAACTATATGATTATACAGGGTTTTTTATTTTTCAGGGTTTTAGCGATTTTTGGGGTTTTTCATGCATCTTATTGATTATAATGATATTTTTTGGTATTCTCTTGCTATGTCCGAGCCGCGACCGTCAGGGAGCGTCACAGGTTCTGCAAGACATCAATAGAATTAAAAAGTATCGTGACGCTCCCTGACGGTCGCGGCTCGGATAAGGAAATGTTTAAATAAGGCAATGTTTAAATAAGGAAAAATTAAATTAAAGTGAGAGTCGGCCAATAAGCCGGGTTCTGTCATGGACAGTCATTTATCTGGGATGGTTGTCGCCAACCACCTCAAGCAACCTACCCGAACCCAGGTGCGGGCCGCACTGGCAGACATCACTGCCTGCTTGGGTTCCTATTTGGTCTTGCTCCGGATGGGGTTTACCGTGCCGCTCCTGTTACCAGTTGCGCGGTGCGCTCTTACCGCACCTTTTCACCTTTTCCAAATGAATCATTCGGTAGTCTGTTTTCTGTGGCACTTTCCGTAAGCTCGCGCTTCCCAGGTGTTACCTGGCATCCTGACCCTGGAGCCCGGACTTTCCTCTGTTTAAAAAAATAAACAGCGACTGTCTCGGCCAACTCTCGCCGTAAGAATAGCGCATTTTGGCCCCATTGCGTAGGTATTATTTCAGAATCAACGCCCGCTCATAAATCTCGTTTTTCCGTTTTCCCGTGATTTTAGCTGTCAATTCAACGGCCTGTTTTAATGGTAATTCAGCCAGCAATGGCACTAAAACCGCATCCATCGACAAGGCATTTTCATCCATCTCCTCCGCTTTCGCACCCTTCACGATTAAAACAATCTCACCGCGCGTCTGATTCGGATCCGCCCTGACCCGATCAACCAGGGCTTTGAGCGTGTCAGAAAGAATGGTTTCATAAAGCTTGGTCAGCTCACGTGCGAGCACGGCTTCACGCGCCTCCCCAAAAACAGCCTGCATAGCTTCCAACGATTCCAGCACACGATGCGGCGCCTCAAAAAAAACCAGCGTGCGCGTTTCGAGACGCAACTTTTCAAGACGCTCGCGTCTTTGTTTACTTTTCGCCGGTAAAAATCCTTCATAACAAAACGTATCCGTTGGGAGTCCCGATACGCTTAACGCCGCAATCACAGCACTGGCACCTGGAATCGGTACCACACGAATGCCGAGCATCCGCGCCTCACGTACCAGAAAATAGCCTGGATCATTAATCAGAGGCGTGCCGGCATCGCTGATCAAGGCAATCGATTCCCCCTGTTGCAAGCGTTCAAGGAGGTATGCTGTCCGTTCGCGTTCATTGTGTTCATGCAATGAAACCGAGGGTGTCTGAATCATGAAATGCTGCAGCAACGGTGCGCTATGACGGGTATCTTCCGCCGCAATGCAATCCACTGATTTTAAGGTCGAAACCGCACGCAAGCTCATGTCCTGCAAATTGCCGATCGGGGTGGCGACCACATATAACGTACCAAAATGATTTATATTCATAGTGCAAAATGTTATCTTATACGCCTCTTTACAATTGTTCGAGTGCGTGATGGTTATGATTAAAAAAATACGTTCTGTTTTACTGTTTGTCCTGACGCTGGTGGCATTAACCGGCTGCGAAACCAGCGGAAATTTTTTCCATTCATCCTCTTCCTCATCCGCCATGACAGAACAGAGCGCACCGGTTAATTTGCAAGGTTTTCCGAATGACCCGGCGTTCTGGCAAGGTGGAACAAACACGGTCTGGAACAAACTGCAACATATTCCATTACCCGAACTGCAATCCACACTGGCCAAAACCACCCAACCGGATATCGCTGCCTGGTTAAAACTGGCCATCATCAGCAAGCAATATAGCACTGATACCGGTCAGCTGGTTACGCAATTAATCAGTTGGCGCGCGGCCAATCCGGCGCATGCAGCCAATGGATTATTTCCTGACAATGCCACCCTCACTCGCTTGCAGAATGCAAAAGCGCCTCAGCATATTGCACTGTTATTGCCATTACAAGGCCCGCTTGCCGATTCCGGACAGGCGGTTCGCAATGGATTTTTAAGCGCATACTATGCTTCAGCGAACCAGCATCAACAAACCGTTTCATTTCTGGATACGACCCAAAATAAAAATATCCCGGCACTGTATCAGGAAGCCCTGTCAAAAGGGGCGGACGGTATCATAGGTCCCCTGACCAAGGAAAATGTCCAGCAATTGTTGGGTCAGGGTAAATTTCCGGCACCCACGCTCGCATTAAATTATACGGATGGCTGGGGCTCCCTGCCCGCGAATTTTTATGAATTCGGTCTCTCACCGACGGATGAAGCCAAACAACTTGCCGAAAAATCCTGGCAAACAGGACACAAACGCGCGCTGCTCATTGCACCGGAAGATGCGTGGGGACAACGCGTGGTGAAATCCCTGACGGCGAACTGGCAGACGCTTGGCGGCACTGTTTCTGACACTTTTTATTTTGGAAACGGAACGGATCTGAATAACGGCATCGCCAACCTGCTGCATGCCAGTAAAAACAGCACCACACGTCGGCAGGATTTCGACATTATCTTTTTACTCGCGCCGCCTCAAAGCGCACGGCAAATTGTGCCTTTATTAAAATATTATTACGCGGGCAACGTACCGATTTATGCAACCTCCATGGTGTATTCCGGCACGCCCACTGCCGCCGATTCCGATCTGAATGGCGTCACCTTTGCAGACATGCCATGGACATTACAAAATACCAATGCAAGTCCTATCAAAAGTGATTCGAAATCCGGTCGATTGTATGCACTGGGACGCGATGCGTATTTACTCGGTAATCAATTTTATCGTTTGAGTACATTGCCGAATTTTCCGGTGTATGGCGCAACCGGTGCATTGACACTGACAAGCGAACAAAAAATTTATCGCCGACTGGCGTGGGTACAAATGCATAATGGTCGCCCCTAAAAAAGCGCTGGGTGATATCGCCGAACAACGGGCTTTGGCATTTTTACAGGCCCGGGGGTTAACTCTCATCACCCGAAATTATCGCGTGATGTGCGGTGAAATTGATCTCATTATGCGGGATGAAAAAGAAATTGTTTTTGTTGAAGTTCGTTCGCGCGCACCCAATCATTATGGTGATGCCATCGATAGTATCAACCGAAACAAACAGAAAAAAATTTTAAGAACAGCGCTCTTTTTTTTACAACAAAAAAAATGGCTGGACAAAATAAACTGCCGCTTTGATGTGATCGGTGTGCATGTTGATCATATCGAGTGGATAAAAGACGCCTTTACTGCGGATATTTTATGACTCACATACAGGATCGAATCAAACATAATTTTAGCGAAAGCATTCAAACCAAAATCAATGCGGCTGACTCACTCACCGAAGTGATCAGCGCGGCCTGTGAGCAGGTCGTGCAGTGTTTGCTGGATGGCCATAAAATCATGAGCTGTGGCAATGGCGGATCCGCCTGTGACGCCATGCATTTTTCAGGTGAAATGCTGAATCGCTTCCGGCATGAACGTCCCGGCTTGCCCGCCATTGCGCTGACTGCGGATATTTCAACCATTACGTCCATTGCGAACGATTACAGTTATCACGATGTCTTTGCAAAACAGTTGCGCGCACTGGCACAAACCGGTGACCTGCTGCTGGCCATTTCAACCAGCGGCAATTCCACCAATATCCTGAATACCATCCGGGCAGCACACGATCGCGGCATCCACGTGATTGCCCTGACCGGCCATGATGGTGGTAAAATGGCCGAACTTTTAAAACAGGGTGACATTGAAATACGCGTTCCGTCTGCAGAGACAGCTCGCATTCAGGAAACGCATTTACTGATTATTCATTGCATCTGCGATGTCATCGATTATCAATTATTTGGGCACGGAGAAATGGCAACATGAGAAATTTGATTATCCTTTTCAGTCTGACAATTTGTCTGCAGGGTTGTTTTTTTGCGGCAGGCGCTGCAGCGGGTGCGGCAGGTGCTGTTGCCGTGTATGATCATCGAAAGCTTGAAAAAATCATGCAGGATCAAACCATTTCGAAAGAAATTCTTCAGAAAGTGATAGCCGATCCGACTCTCCGTGAGAATACACATATTGATGTGACCACCTTTAATCGCATTGTGCTTTTAACCGGCGAAACCAGCACGGCAGATGAGCGCCAGCAAGCAGAAGACATCGCACGCAATACACCGGATGTTGTCAAGGTTTATAACGAACTGGCTGTCAAGGGCCCGACGTCGACTCTGACTCGCACCAGTGATTCCTGGATCACCACGAAAATTAAAACCACGATGCTCGCGACAGAAGATTTACAATCTGGCACCATCAAGGTCGTGACAGAAAATGGGTCCGTTTATTTGATGGGTAGTGTGAGTCACGCACAGGCGGATATGGCAGTGGATATTGCGCGTCAGGTGTCGGGTGTGCAGCGGGTGGTGAAAATTTTTAATTACACCCCATAAAAAAGTTTCTGGACTATTTGGCCTCGACCCACGCGTCATCCCGTCATGTTTTTAGACGGGACCCAGCGCCTTTCATCCACAAGAAAGGCGCTGGGTCCCGTTTAGAAGCATAACGGGATGACGCTTCGGTCGAAATATTGCAAGACACCAGGGAAGGTTCCTATTCATGAAAATAACAAAACTCATTTTATTACTCTGTGCGATCAGTCTGTTACAAGGCTGCATGAATGCCGCCTTCACCGGCGCCCAGGCCGTGTATGGCCGTCATGGGATTCAATCCACCCTGAGCGACCAGACGATTTCGATGAAAGCGGAACGCGCGATTTATCTGGATACTTCCCGGTTCGAGAATACCAATGTCTCCGTCTCCTGTTTCAATGGTGTCGTCCTGATCTCAGGACAGGTCGAAAATAATAACCAGCGGCAGGAAATTGAAGCCATTGTTAAAAAAATCCCGGGGGTAAAAGAAATACATAATGCGACAACCCTGTCTTCCCCTTCTTCTGCCCTGACCCGCGTCAGTGACACGTGGATTACCACCAAGGTCAAGGCAAAGCTCATTGCCATGAACGATATCGACCCGAGCCAGATCAAGGTCATCACCGAAAATGGCATGGTCTACCTCATGGGTATTGTGCCCCCCGAACAGGCCGGGATAGCCGTTGATCTCGCAAGAACCACCGAAGGCGTCCAGGGCGTGGTGAAGGTTTTTTCCTATATCCACATCAGCAAGGCATAAATTCTCTGAAAAATGAGTGACAGACTTGCTTGTTATAAATCATTGCTATAGAATTCAGCGTCCTTTAACCAGGGCCTCTCTCAACCGGTTTGCCGGGCAAGCGGGTGCTCCGGGTATCTTTATATATATTGGTATTACTCCAGTGGAGTAGGAGTCAAATGAGAACTTATAACGCAAAAAATGAAACAACCACCCATGACTGGTATCTGGTGGATGCAGCAGGCAAAACACTGGGCAGACTGGCCAGCGAAATCGCCCGCCGTCTTCGTGGGAAGCATAAACCGGTTTATACACCGCATGTTGATACAGGCGACTATATCGTTGTCATCAACGCAGAAAAAGTGAAGGTCACTGGCAACAAGACCAAAGACAAGGTTTATTACAGCCACTCCGGTTATCCGGGCGGTATCAAGGAAATTACCTTTGAAAAACTGCTGGCAAAAGCACCGGCACGTGTCATTGAAATGGCCGTGAAGGGCATGTTGCCTAAAAACCCCCTGGGGCGTGCCATGTACCGAAAATTGAAAGTATTTGCAGGCACGGAACATACCCATGCCGCTCAGCAACCCAAACCATTAGTTCTTGATACGGAATAAACATTATGCCAGCAACAGCAAAGCAATATTATGGTACCGGCCGTCGTAAAACATCGACAGCGCGCGTCTACCTGAAACCCGGTAAAGGTGAAATCCAGGTGAACGAGCAAACACTGGAAAAATATTTTGGACGTAAGACATCACAGATGATTGTGCGCCAACCGCTGGAAGTCACGCAATTACTGAGCCAGTTTGATGTAACCGCTACCGTCGTGGGCGGTGGTATTAATGGTCAGGCCGGTGCGATTCGCCACGGCATTGCACGTGCATTAAGAGAGTACGAACAGGAAAGCGGTTTTGACACAAACGCTGAGGATTCCATACGCAAACGGCTTAAAAAAGCCGGCTTCCTGACGCGTGATGCGCGTGAAGTGGAACGTAAAAAAGTGGGTTTGAGAAAAGCTCGCAAGGCCAAACAGTTCTCCAAGCGTTAATCCTTTATTTTCGTATTGGGGGATCGTCTAGCGGTAGGACTGCGGACTCTGACTCCGTTAACCCAGGTTCGAATCCTGGTCCCCCAGCCAGATGGAATGTCTGTTTCGTGTAGTGACAACGTTCGCGAAGGATGCGCGCATTTGTCGATTTAGAGAGGTCTATATGGCCATTGTTGCCAATAAACGATCGATTATGACGCTATACTCCGGCGCCGTGGATATTTTTAGCCATCGGGTACGTATTGTATTGGCAGAAAAAGGGGTCTCTGCGGATATTCTGAATACAGATACCACAGAAAAACTGGAAGATCTCCTCGAACTCAATCCTTATGGGTCAACACCCACTCTCGTAGATCGGGATCTTGTTCTCTATGACGCCAACATCATCATGGAATATCTGGATGAACGCTTCCCTCACCCGCCGCTCATGCCGGTTTATCCCGTTGCAAGGGCAAAAACACGGTTAATGATTTACCGCGTTGATCGCGAATGGGGTACTCTGGTCCGAAAAATTGAGGAAGGAAAACCAGCCGAAGCGCTGGCCGCTTCAAAAGAATTACGAAGCTATCTCATCAAGCTGGCGCCTGTCTTCAATGGCTCTGCCTTTTTTCTGAATGAAGAATTTTCGCTGGTCGATTGTTGTATTGCGCCAATTTTATGGCGTTTGCCATCATGGGGTATCACCTTACCGTCTGAAGCAAAAGCCATTCAAAAATATGCTGACCGATTGTTTGTCCGGGATGCCTTTCAGGCGAGCCTGACGGAATCCGAGCAGGATCTTGGAAAAGCCTACCCTGCTGAAACTGTCTAGGGCAGCGCATGTCATGCCAGCATGCTTTTAGCTGGCATCCAGTGACTTTCATGAGTTCATATGTATAGAGAGAAAAAAATGCTGTCAAATAAACCCTATTTAATTCGTGCATTTTATGAATGGATTGTTGACAGCGGATGCACGCCCTATCTTCTGGTAAATGCAGCCTGGCCCAATTGTAAAGTCCCTCAGGCCTTTGTCGAAAATAATGAAATCGTTTTGAATATCTCTCCCAATGCGATCCGCGACCTCAGAATCACAAAGGATAATGTTGAATGTCGCGCCTCTTTCTCAGGCGTCGTCCATATTATTTCAGCACCGGTGAAAGCAGTCATGGCCATCTATGCCAATGAAAACCAGCAAGGCATGTTTTTTGATGACGAGGAAGAAGGACAGGCTACCGAAGAATGGCCAACTGACACACCGGCAGAAACGACGGCAGACACCGCTTCCCTTGAAAAAAAGAAAGCCTCTCATTTGCGTCTCGTTGACTAGAGACAACCGGCTTTTGGTAAAGTTGGCTTCATTTCAGCGAAAACTGGCAGTTTCATGGAAATTTTTTCGTGTTCATTACCACAAAAAACCTCGCAAAATGTTGAAGATATGCTATTGTTATCAGTGCATCATTTTGACTTTATTAAGAGGAATCAACAATGGCTGCTAAAAAAACTTCTGCCAAATCTAAAGGAAAAGCAACGGTAAAGAAAAAAACGAAAGCTGCTACAAAAATGACGGCAAGAAAAGTAACGATGCCAGTGGTAAAAGATCCATTGACCAAGGGTGGCATTGTTAAGGCGTTAATGGATATGACAACCTTATCCAGAAAAGATATTGCTGCTGTTTTAGATGGGATCGGTACATTGATTGAGTTACACGTCAAGTCACGCGGACCTGGAAAATTTGTGATGCCAGGCCTCATGAAAGTCTCTGTTGTGAAAAAGCCTGCTACACCTGCTCGCAAGGGCAGAAACCCTTTCACCGGCGAAGAAGTGATGTTCAAGGCAAAACCCGCCCGCAGAGTTATCAAAATCAGAGCGCTCAGCAAATTGAAAGAAATGGCTCTATAATCCGCTCCATTCTCCCATCTCACCCTCAATGCAAGTTGAGGGTGATGATGATTCAGACAATACACACCACAATCAACCCCACCACAAGATAGGCTATGAATCCCATCACCGCCCCCCGTATCGTAAATACCGGATCATCACTCTGTGTCAGTTCGGCATGCTGTTCCATGACTGGCTCCTGCATTGATCAAATCAATCGCTTGCAATAATTTTTGATGAATCCCGCCAAAACCGGAATTGCTCATCACAACCACATGATCGCCTGATTTTAACTGCGGCACCAGATTTTCAACCAGGGTATCCACCTGATCAAATAACATCGCAGGTGTCTCGAAAGTCGATAAAACAGCCGCGAGATCCCAGTTGGCTGATTCGGGACGTTTGCAAACCACGAGATCCGCCTCACACAATGCATCCCGAATGCGATCCTGATGCACACCGGAGCGCATGGTATAGGAACCAAATTCAAGCACCGCAACCATCCGCGCCTGCCTGCCGATGCGTGCCCGTAAACCGGCAAGCGTAGTCGCAATGGCCGTCGGATGATGCGCAAAATCATCATACACCGTGATGCCTTTCACCAATCCTCTGACTTCCAGACGACGCTTCACATTTTGAAATGCACTCAATGCCGGAATAGCCTTGCTTGCCAAAACACCCGCCTCTTCTGCTGCCGCGAGTGCTGCCAGCGCATTGTCCACATTATGGCGCCCCAATAAATTCCAGGTAACGCGTCCCATCGGCACGCCCTCTTTCAATACCTCAAAGGAACTTCCGTCTTCATTAATCAGTTTCGCTTGCCATTGCCCGTTTTGACCACCGAAAGTCACACACGGTGTCCAGCAACCTTTTTCCAGTAATGCCGTCAAATTGGCATCATTTGCATGGCGAATAATCCGGCCATTGCCTGGCACGGTGCGCACCAGAAAATGAAATTGTTGTTGAATAGCGGCGAGATCCGGAAAAATATCCGCATGATCAAACTCAAGATTATTCAAAATCAGTGTTTTTGGACGATAGTGAATAAACTTGGAACGCTTGTCAAAGAACGCACTGTCATACTCATCCGCTTCAATCACAAAAAAAGGACCTTCCCCGGTTCTCGCCGACACACCAAAATTACCGGGAACGCCACCCACGAGAAATCCCGGCTTCAATCCACTTGCCTCAAGCAACCAGGCGAGCAGGCTCGTAGTCGTCGTCTTGCCGTGTGTGCCGGAAACCGCGAGGACATGACGATTTCTCAACAGATTTTCAGAAAGCCATTCCGGACCTGATGTGTAAGGCAAATTGCATTCCATCACATATTCCATGGCAGGATTACCGCGACGAATGACATTGCCCACGATCACACAATCCACGGACGGATCGATATGGGCAGGATCATACCCTTGCAATAATGTAATACCCTGGGATTCCAGCTGGGTGCTCATCGGTGGATAAACCTGCTGGTCACTGCCTGATACAACATGTCCCGCCTGTTTGGCCAGCACCGCAATACCGGCCATGAATGTCCCGCAAATACCGAGAATATGAAGTCGCATTTTTTCCTCTCACCCGCGTTAACGGTTAATATGATTGCATTCCGATGACAGTATGCTATTGTTTTAGGAGCTCAATAAACCCCTGTAGCGTGTTGGCAAGGAAACACTGCCAGAATTCTAAAGGATCAGGAGTCATGATAACAGAGGACATGCGCCCTTTATTTGACGCCATCACAGATAGCGCCGTCTTGCTTGATCGCGGAGGACGGATAGTCGAATGGAACCAGGGCGCCACTGCGCTTTTTGGCTATCCTAAAAAAGAAGTCCTCGGCCGTTCCCTGAACCTCGTCTATCAACAAAGCCATCCCTTTCCCAAAATTATCCAGGAAGTCTTGCCTGCGCAAAAAAAATGGGTGCAGGAGACAAACTTTTATCGAAAAAATGGCACGCCCGGTGTCTGTAACAGTAGCGCAAGCCTGATTGTTTCTCCGCAAAATGGTAAATCATTCGCCCTGATTACACACCAGAATATTACTTCGCATAAAAATATTGAGGAAGAATTGAAGACAGCCCATCAGAAAATCCTCGCTGATTTGAACGAATGCCTTGAATTGTTTTATCTGAACAATGCCTCTTTCATTAAAACACTGGCTGCAACCGAACAGCTTGAAAAAAAATGCCGGGAAAGTGAATTGCATTTCCATCTGCTTGCAGAAAATGCGACAGATATTATTTCAAGACATACACCGGGCGGCCAGTATCTTTATGTCTCGCCTTCCTGCAAAACATTATTAGGTTATTCGCCAGAAGAATTGATTGGCCATAATGCCCATAAATGGGTGCATTATGAAGATATTGGCAAGTATAAAAGAGCTTTTAATCGTCGAAAGGAAACCGGCCATCATCATATTCTCACCTATCGCATTCGACGCAAGGATGGCGAATATCGCTGGTTTGAAAGCAATATACGCATCATTCGCGATGAGTCCAGTCATACCATTCATGAAGTTCAAACGGCATCACGCGATGTCACGGATTACATTCTTGACAAAAAAGCACGTCTGCGTGGGCAGCAACTCGCACATGTATTTCGTCTGAGTACGATGGAAGAAATGGCTTCCGGCATGGCCCATGAAATCAGTCAGCCGCTGGCTGCGATTGTCAATTACACCCAGGGCTGTGTGCGTTATTTGCAAAAGGAAAGCCATGACCCGACGCAATTGGCCGAAATCATGAATAAGGCCGTCGCCCAGGCAGAACGCGCAGGTGAAGTGATTCATCGCCTGAAAAATTTTTTCTGTAAAGGTCAATTGATCAAGACCACATGCAAAATTAACAGTCTGATTCGTGAAGCCGTAACATTGCTTCGTAACGAATTGAATCGCACCAAAACCAAAATCGAATTTGATCTTGAAAAAGACATTCATCTCATTTCAGCGGATCGTATTCAGTTACAACAGGTGATTTTAAATCTCATCCAGAATGCGATGGAAGCCATGCATGAAACCGATTCCACTCAAAGACGCATTCAGATTCAAAGTCGTACCTTAAACCAGAAATTCATTGAAATTACGGTGTGCGACACGGGACCAGGGTTTAGCAAGGAAATCGTGCATAAAGTCTTTCAACCTTTTTTTACGACCAAGGCCAATGGCCGCGGGATGGGACTCGCTATCTGCCGTTCCATTATTGAAGCACACGGTGGACAGTTCAATATCCATCCGAACACAAATAATGACAGCTGGATACGATTCACGCTGCCCTCACATTAGGAGATTCAGACATGGACCCAATTGTGTATGTTGTCGATGATGATCAGGCGATGGTGGAATCCTTGTCCTGGATCATTGAATCCGTCGGACTCAAGGCAAAAACGTTTATCCGCACCCAGGATTTTCTGGATCAATACAACCCGCTGCAACACGGCTGCCTGTTACTGGATGTGCGTATGCCAGGCATGAGCGGTCCCGAGTTACAACTGCGGTTAAATGACAAGGGTGCAACCATTCCGATTATTTTTATCAGTGGACATGGCGATGTGCCGTTGGCGGTACGGGTCATGAAGGCAGGTGCCGTGGATTTTTTAACCAAACCCTTCAACGATCAGCTGTTGCTTGAAAGTATCAACAAGGCATTGCGTCTGGACAAGATCAACCGCGAGAAGCAACAGGAAAATGCCCAGGCAGAAGCCAAGTTTGCACTCCTGTCCCCACGTGAATTACAAGTCATGCAAGGCATTGTCGCGGGTAAACAAAACAAGGTCATTTCATCCGAATTAAATATTTCGCTTAAAACCGTCGAAGCACATCGCGCGAGCGTCATGAAGAAAATGTCAGTCAGGTCCGTTCCGGATCTCGTCAAACTGGTGCTGGCGAATGGGGTATAACCCTTATTTTTTTTGCCGAAAAACAGCCTCAAATTGCTTTTTTTATGCATAAATAATAATGATATATTTATAAATTAATCAAATCCCGGTTTTATCCTAAGTGTAAACCCTCGAAATACCAGGGAACGGCAAGCAATCTCCTCCTGGTTTGCTCCAATTTCATTAAGCCATAAATGGTGAGACCATAGGCGTTCCCCCGCTGGAAAGGCCGTGGAAAACATCAGGGAAATGATAAAACATAAACAGAAATGGAGAAAGCAGTCATGAGTGAGTCAAAAGTAGTCTCAAAAAATGTGTTACTCGTCACGAACGCGATCACCGATGGCGAAATACTGTTGATCAAGGAAGCAGTCAGTCATGCAAAAGAACAAAAACTCGATATTCATCTGAATCTTGTGCATGTGATTCCGAACTTGCCAGCCTGTTATTTCAATATTCCATCGATGGTGCTGTTAACGGAAAGTTATTATGAAGAAGGTTCCGGTGCACTGACCACCATTGGCGAATCATTAAATATTGCGAAGAAAAACCAATGGCTGATTACCGGAAAAATTCGGGCTGAAGTCCTGCGACTGGCCAGTCGCCTGCGCACCCATTTTATTCTGGCCAGCCACACCAGTATTCAGGATTTGCATAAATCGTTTCTTTTTATGAAGAAAGAAGCCAATCCGACACCGATTCGAAGCATTGGAAGTCTTGTGAGGATATAGAAGGGCCCTGATGCTTGTTCCGGGCCCAAAATCCATATATAGTCTGCGCATTTCTTTCAATCCGGAATGAAGACTATGCAAAAATTCAATGCGCAAAAATTCAATGCGTTATATGCCCAGTCAGGTGGCGTCACTTCTGTCATTAATGCAACGGCCTCAGGTGTCATTCAAACCGTGCGACAGCATGCTGATCAAATGGGCAGCGTGTATGCAGCACGTAATGGTATTATTGGCGCGCTAACTGAAGACCTGATCGACACATCCCATGAATCCGATGCCGATATTGCGGCATTGCGACATACACCTGCCGGTGCATTTGGTTCCTGCCGACATAAACTGGGATCGTTTGAAAAACATCGCGCGCAATATGAACGATTGATTGAAGTTTTTTCCGCACATAATATCCGTTACTTTTTTTACAACGGTGGCGGAGATTCACAGGATACGGCGTTTAAGGTTTCACAAATTGCAAATCTCTCAGGTTATCCCTTGACCTGCATCGGCATTCCAAAAACCATCGATAATGATTTGCCGTTTACGGATAATTCACCTGGATTTGGTTCGGTTGCAAAATACGTGGCGGTTTCGATTCGCGAAGCAGGACTGGATGTGGCTTCGATGGCACTCACCTCGACGAAAGTTTTTATTCTGGAAGTCATGGGTCGACACACCGGCTGGATTGCGGCAAGTGGCGGGCTTTCCGCAACGAAGGCAGGTGATTCGCCGCACATTATTTTATTTCCCGAAATTCCTTTTGTACTCGACACTTTTTTAGCGCGTGTCAAACAGTGTGTCGATCAATATGGCTATTGCTCGATTGTGGCCTCGGAAGGTGTGCGGAATCCCGATGGGTCGTTTATTTCCGAATCCGGTTTGGTCGATGCCTTTGGTCATAAACAACTGGGGGGTGTGGCGCCACTGCTTGCAAAAGAGATCAAGGAAAAAACGGGTTTTAAATATCACTGGGCGGTCGCGGATTATTTACAACGTTCAGCCCGTCATATTGCATCGAAAACAGATGTCGAACAGGCTTATGCATTGGGTCAGGCAGCCGTTGAACTGGCACTCGCAGGCAAAAATGCCATCATGCCAATTATTGTACGTGAACCCGGGAAACCCTATCGCTGGTCCATTGGCGAGGCACCGCTTGAAAAAGTCGCCAATGTGGAAGTCCACATGCCGCGTGATTTTATTACAGAAGACGGTTTTGGTATCACTGAAAAATGTCGCGACTATCTGCTGCCTTTGATTCAGGGAGAAGATTATCCGCCATATCAAAATGGCCTGCCGCAGTATGTGACCCTAAAAAATAAAGCCGTTGAAAAAAAACTGGCGCCAGCGACTAATTAGTCGCCGGTTTTTTTTCACCCGCCATCGAATTTTGAACACCCGTCGTGATTTTTTCGAGTGTCTGTCCGACTTTTGATTTAAGCGACTCCACATCCGGCTGCACTTTACTCCCCAGCCATTGAACAGTGGGCTGGAAGGATTTAACCAGAGACGATTCCATCCAATACGGTTGTTCGGCCATCGGTGACAATTGCCCGATAAACACAATCAGCAAATTGACGAGATACCCTCGTGCCAGACCAAACACCGCGCCGAAAAATCGATTAAAAAAACTGATCCCATCGCCTTCCACCACCCGATTTACAAAATACCCGATCAGGGAACCCGCGAGAAGCGTCAGCAAAAACAACACGGAAAAACTGACGCCCAGTGCCAGCATGGACGGTTCACCCGCTGTTGCCGCCGCCGTTGTGACCGTCGATTGCGCACTTTCAGTACTTGCAAATGCCAGGGCCACCGGCCTTGAAAACAACCCCGCCACAATAAACGCCGCGATCCAGGTAACAAGCGAAATCACTTCCCGGGCCCCGCCCCGCAGAAGACCACTCACCGTTGAGATAAAAAAGATCGCAAGAAGCGTATAATCCACCCAGTTAAATGTCATGTCTGATTTCCTTATTTATGGCCTGCCTTCATCATGTCATAATATCATGTATAGTAGTGGAAAACATAACCCCTGAGGAATGCCGTCGCACATGGAAGAAGATCTGATCAATGTCATCCGGCGCAATAAAATTTTCTCATCCATTCCGGAAGAAAGCATTCCGCCGATTTTACCCCAATTCACCCGCATGGAATTGAAACGATTCGAAACGCTTTTCTATCAGGGGGATCCCTCGACCGATATTTATCTGGTATTAAGCGGGAAACTGTCTGCAGCGCTCACGAATGTGGCGGGTGAAACACGCATCATAGGATCGATTGAGCCCGGGGAAGCCGTCGGTGAATCCGGTGCATTGACGGCTGAACCGCGTGCCCTCACCATCAAGGCGATCGAGAATGCGGTGTTATACCGACTTGGCAGCAAGGATTTCATTGAACTTTGTCATCAATATCCGGCGATGATGTTTGCTGCCATTCATCCGGTGATTGAGCGTTCGAGAAGTATCATTCAATTACTGTCTTCTGAAAAAATCACGCGTCACCTTGTCATTGCACCGGCGAACCGGCATGTTTCGCTGGAACAGTTCGCTGAAAAAATTCGTGATCATGTCAAAAATTATCCGAGCCTGATTTTATTGTCGGAATATGAAAGTGAATTTAATCATCCGAAAATGTCATCCGAGGAATTACGTGAAAAAATTGCGTTAATTGAAAAAGACCGAAAAAGATCCCACAAATTTTTGTATTTGTTGAAATCCTGTGAGACAGCGCTTGGGAGAATGGCGTTACGCAAGGCGAATATTATTTACATTACAACACACAGTGATTCGCCACCGGGCATTGACCGATTGCTTGTCGAGCGCTTTCAAACGCATCGCATTCATTTCAAACCGGAGGCAGCCCTGATTGTCTTGCATGCAGAAGCCACTGCCATGCCGCAAAATACGGCGAGCTGGCTGACGCAAATGCCGTTTGATACCTATCATCACGTGCGGCTCAATGTAACGCGTGATTATCTTCGATTGTTGCGTTTTATTCGCGGCAAGGCGGTGGGTGTGATTTTAAGTGGTGGTGGCACGCGCGGGTGGGCGCATCTGGGTGCTATCAAGGCGATCCGTGAGCGAAAAATTCCGATTGATATGATTGGCGGCACGAGTGTGGGTGCGATTGTGGCTGCGTGTTATGCGATTCATCAATCCTATGAAGATGCGTACGAGCGTTTTTATAAAATCATTGAGCAATCGGCGACGGCCGTTTCCTGGCGCAGCTTAACCTGGCCTGTGATTTCGCTTTTTAGTGCAAAAGGTTTTACGCAATCCCTGATGGATGTATTTCAAAATAATCGAATTGAAAATTTATGGCTGCCCTACTTTTGCATTTCCTGCAATCTGGCGACCAATGCGGAAGAAGTGCATCGCAAGGGATTGTTGTGGCAAAAAATCCGCGCGAGTTCCGCGATTCCGGGTGTGATTCCGCCGATGGTGATTGACAATGAATTGCATCTGGATGGGGGTTTATTAAATAATTTGCCGGTCGATGTGAGTCGTGCGTTGCTTGGCCGGCGTGCAAAAATCATTGCAGTGGATTTAAATAATTTCACGCATGATCGGCACAAATATTTTTTCCCGCCGATTTTAACGTTTAAAAAAACGCTGATGGCGAAATTGGGTTTTACGCTCGAAAATTATCATTTTCCGCGTTTTATTGATACGTTCATGCGTGGAATTTTCATGGGGTCGTTATTAAAATCGATGCAAAATGGATTGTCTGCGAATGTGCTGGTGAATCTGGATTTGAATAAATTCCGGTTGTTGCATGCGAATTTAAAACAGGCTGACAGATTGATACAAATTGGTTATGAAGAAACGATCCGGCAGCTGGATTCGATTGAGGCGGATGAGGGTTAACGCCTTTTGATTCAGTCACTGAAAACTAATCTGCTCTAATTAATCTGCTCTAATTAATCTGCTCTAATTAATCTGCTCTAATTAATCTGCTCTAATTAATCTGCTCTAATTAATCTCCGCTAATTCATCTGCTCTAATTAATCTGCTCTAATTAATCTCCGCTAATTCATCTGAACTATCCGAGCCGCGACCGTCAGGGAGCGTCACAGGTTCTGCAAGATATCAATGGAATTAATAAGTATCGTGACGCTCCCTGACGGT
>DATIJJ010000081.1:0-5243 GCA_035478795.1 Gammaproteobacteria bacterium
ACAGCCTATGGCGAGGAAAAACACATTGGCCAAAGCATTCCTCTCTTTTCATCCGTCATCGATACGGTTTGCCCCATGGTTTATCCATCCCATTACGAACCATTCGCGTACCATTTTAATCGTCCTTACAAAACCGTCTACGACTCGCTGGTTTCGATCAAGGAACAATTTGATGGAAAAATGCCTGTCAAATTGATGCCTTACATTGAATTGTCAAACTATCACTATCCACTCTCGCGCGAGAAAAAACTGAAATATATTTATGCGCAAATCGAGGCCGTCCAGGATGCAGGTGCCGATGGCTGGTATGCGTGGAGTGCGAAAAATTATTATGATAATCTTTTCACGGTTCTTGAAAATTATCCGGTAAAATAACCCGTAATTTTGTTATCATGACATCCATCCATGATGGAGTCATCCGATGTCAAGACACACCATTACCCTGATCGGTGCCGGCAATATGGGCGCAAGTCTTTTAGCCGGTCTCATTCAAAACGGGTTTCCTGCAAAACAACTCTGGATTACTGATCCGGATACGGAAAAATTACGCGTCCTGCAGCAGCAGTTTGCTATTCATACCACCACCGATAATGAAAAAGCGGTGAAAGAAGCGGATGCTGTTATTCTCGCTGTTAAGCCGTCTATCATCTCTTCTGTCGCAGAATCAATTGCACCTGTCATTCAGACTAAAAAACCGTGCGTGATTTCAATTGCAGCCGGTATTCCGGAAAAAAAATTACAACAGTGGCTCGGGGGAGATATCGCGATCGTACGCTGTATGCCAAACACACCGGCATTGATCGGGAAAGGTGCGAGTGCGCTTTATGCAAACCCTTTTGTGAATGAAGAACAACGAAAACTCGCTGAATCGATTTTACGTGCTGTCGGCATTGTCGTCTGGCTCATCGATGAAAAAGACATGGATGCCGTAACCGCGTTATCCGGTTCAGGACCGGCCTATTTTTTGTTGATGATAGAACTCTTGCAAAACATCGGTGAATCGCTCGGATTATCGCATGAAACAGCACGTCTTTTGACACTGCAGACTGCGCTTGGCACTGCATGTATGGCTGAGGCAAGCACCGAATCGGCGCGCGAGTTACGCCAACGCGTCACCTCAAAAGGTGGCACGACAGAAGCTGCGATCGCTGTGCTTGAAAAAGAAAACATTCGCGAACTATTCGAAAAAGCATTGAATGCGGCTTGCCTGCGTTCAAAAGAATTAGCCAACATAACAGACAAAGAGAATAAATAATGAAACATAAAATTATTTTTGCAAGCAGTAATCCTCACAAAATAAATGAATTACAATCGCTGCTCGATGAATTTGATTATGAAGTCATTCCACAAACACAGCTTGGCATTGATGATGTGGATGAAACCGGTTTGACTTTCGTTGAAAATGCACTGCTTAAAGCACGAAATGCGTGTCTTTCCAGCGGCAAACCGGCGATTGCAGATGATTCCGGTCTCGTGGTACCCGCACTCGATGGCGCGCCGGGTATTTATTCAGCGCGTTATGCAGGAAATAAAGCGGATGCGGGCGCCAATATTGAAAAATTGCTGGAAGACATGCGAGACATACCAGCCGATCGTCGTCAGGCCCATTTTCATTGTACGCTGGTTTATCTGGAACATGCTGAAGATCCGGCACCGCTTATTTGCGAAGGCATCTGGCAGGGCATGATTTTGCAGGCACCGACGGGTCTTCACGGGTTTGGTTATGATCCTGTTTTTTATGATGTGAATGAAAAAGCAAGTGCAGCGGAACTGGATTCCACACGAAAAAACGAGATCAGTCATCGTGGAAAAGCCTTGCGCGCACTGATCAGCCAATTCAAAAATTTATAAATAAAAGGCAGACACCATGGATGCACTGGTTGTTTCGAATTTAAAAAAAATTTATTCCAATGGATTAGTCGCATTGAAAGGCATCGATCTTCGCGTTGCGGAAGGCGATTTTTTTGCATTGCTCGGTCAAAATGGTGCGGGAAAATCGACGACCATCGGCATTTTGTGTTCGCTCGTCAGAAAAACATCCGGTGAGGTTCGCATTTTTAATCATGATTTCGATAAAAATCCGGAAGCCGCCAAATCCTGCATCGGCGTTGTTCCGCAAGAATTTAATTTTAATCCGTTTGAAAAAGTTTTTCAGATCATTATCAATCAGGCGGGTTATTATGGTATTTCGAGAAAAATCGCCATTCCCCGTGCAGAAAAATATTTAAAAAAATTGGGACTCTGGGAAAAACGCAATCAGAGTGCGCTGCATTTATCCGGCGGAATGAAACGGCGGCTCATGATCGCACGTGCGCTCGTTAACGAACCGCCACTGCTCGTGCTGGATGAACCGACTGCGGGTGTCGATGTTGAATTGCGCCATGATTTGTGGAAATTCCTGATTGAACTGAACCAAAAAGGCACGACGATTATTTTAACCACACATTATCTTGAAGAAGCCGAACATCTTTGTAAAAATGTCGCAATCATTGATCATGGCGAAATCATTGAAAATGCCAACATGAAATCGTTGATCAATCAGCTGCATGTACAAACTTTTATTTTTGATCTGACGCATCCTCTGAATGGCACACCGGATTTACCCGACTATCCCTGGCGTTTGCTGGATCAGACAACGCTTGAAATCGAGCTTCAAAAAAACCAGCCACTCAATACCCTGTTTGATAAATTAAGCCGACAACACATTGAAGTATATGGCATGCGCAACAAAACCAATCGGCTGGAAGAATTGTTCATGCGTCTTATCAACGAAAACAAGGCAAAATTATGAATAAAAACCGGATCGCCTTTCAAACGATTCTCTTCAAGGAAATCACGCGATTCATGCGCATCTGGACGCAAACCTTGCTGCCACCGGCTATCACCATGACGCTCTATTTTATTATTTTCGGCAAATTGATCGGCTCACAGATCAGGGACATTAATGGCTACACTTACATGCAATATATTGTGCCGGGTCTCACGCTGATGTCTGTCATAACGAATGCCTATGCGAACACATCGTCTTCTTTTTTTGGCGCAAAATTCACGCGCAGTGTGGAAGAAATGCTGGTTTCATCGATGCCGGATTACATTATATTGCTGGGTTTCACAATAGGTGGCGCGCTTCGGGGAATCCTGGTTGGCGTGATTGTCACGCTGATTGCGCTTTTTTTTACGCATTTACATTTCGCTCATCCCGGCATGATGATCATGATGGTCATCCTTAGCGCGATGCTTTTTTCCGTGGCTGGACTGATCAACGGAATTTTCGCCAAAAAATTCGATGATGTTTCATTTATTCCAACGTTTGTTTTGACGCCCCTGACGTATCTCGGTGGTATTTTTTACTCAGTCTCACAGTTACCGCCTTTCTGGCAAACGCTTTCGACATTCAACCCCATTCTGAACATGGTGGATACCTACAAATATGCCATGCTGGGTGTGACAGACATCAATGTCACGCTGGGTTTTTCACTGACGCTGACACTGTTCCTTGTTTTATTTGCCTGGTGCCTCCTGTTATTGCATCGCGGAACCGGTCATCGAACCTGACAAAAGAGGTGCATCGGGAAGCCAACCTGTGTTATCTTTTTTTCAACCTCAAAACACCCAAAGAGACGCTGCATGAAGCATCGAGAAAGACCACTTTTCAAACGCAGGGACGATGGATTATTTGCGATAAAATCCAGCATGCCACAACTTATTACCATTGCCATTGTGGTTGCCCTTTATTATTACATTTCGGCAAAAGGCTATTTTCCGCAGTGGAAAACGTACCTTTACTATGGCGCGAAGGCCATTATCGCGCTGGAAATCCTGATTGCCGGTGGTAAATCGCTGGTTGTTCCATTACTTGCTATGGGATTGGGCGCAATTGCCTTATATCTCTTGCAGATTTATGATATTGCCTGGTTTACGACGGACCACGCCTGGCAACTCATTGTCATTGGCGTGATTGCTTTTTTCCTGACATTCATTGTTCGATTATTAAAACGATAAAAAGGTGATTTTCATGTTAAAACACAGTATTGCGATCATTGTTTTAAGTCTTCTCATTATTGTCGGCATGCCTTATGTTCAACAGGGCTTGCAATTGCTTTTATCAGGACACGACTGGTTGTCTGACTTTTTAAAAAATATTTTCTCCGGCGGACAGGCGGGGAATATTATTCGCGAACTGATTGCCTTGCTCGCAATTCCTGTGGTAGTAGCTCTTATCCCCGCGGTTATTTACTGGCTGGCGAAGCGTTCATGGTTTCCGTATTTCATGGAACTCGTGTGGGTGATCTGGCTGGTGCAGACATCAGCGTTGGTGGTGCTTTATAAAGCGGTAGAGTAAATTAAACCCGATACGCCGTCTTCACCATCACTTTGGAAACCAGTTGCATCATTTTTTTAATAAAACCCGGCAATTCCGCCGCGCCCGCCTGTACCGCTTCATCCCGATGATGGCTTTCATCCTCCCGCATTTGTGATAAAACCGCGAGACTGCGTTTATCATTCGCCGGTAATTGTTGTAAATGTTTTTCAAGATGCGAAACGACCTGATTTTCTGTTTCTGCCAAAAAACCAAGGCTCCATTTATCACCGACGAGCCCTGCCAGAAGCCCGATCGCAAATGAACCCATATACCAGCCAGGATTCAGATAACTCGTGTGACTGCCAAGTTCCTGAAGACGCGTCTCACACCAGGCAAGATGATCGCCTTCTTCAATCATGGCCTGTTGCATTTTTTCTTTCACATTCCTGTGACGCGAAACCAGCCCCTGCCCATGATAAAGCGCTTGCGCGCACACTTCACCGGCATGATTAACCCGCATCAACCGGGCAGCCTCGAGACGCTCATCCACCGTCAAATCCGCTTCCGGTTCATTTTTCCCAGGGTAAAGACGCCCGGATGTTTTGGCTGTGGCCGAGATGGCACGCACCGCCTGATCAACACTCAGACAGAATTTATCCAGCAAGGTATAACACCGTTCATCCGGCATGGTTAAAATAATCCTCATCACATGATCGGGGTAGTTTATCGGAAAACCGCTTGGGATGGCATGCGTTTTAGGGGATAATCCTTCTTTTTACCCCAGACCCCAATGACCATACAAAACGTGTTCAAAACCGAACTCATCAAACAACACGCCACACTTCCGGCTCGCGTGACAACAGTCACGACACCGCATGGTGAATTTACAACACCGGCTTTCATGCCGGTTGGCACACGCGCGTTTGTCAATTGCATGACG
>DATIJJ010000082.1:0-23851 GCA_035478795.1 Gammaproteobacteria bacterium
GATCTTTGAAACCACGCTGGATGCCAGCTAAAAGCACGCTGGCATGACAGTTATTTAATTTAATCAATAAACATCCGGCTGAGCGACCCCGCCCCGCTAATCCGGCGAATCGCTTCGGCAATCATCTGGCTTAAGCTGATGGAACGGATACGTTTGCACTGACGCGCTGTCTCGGTCAGGGGAATGGTATCGGTGACAATGATTTCATCAAGCGGCGAGGATTCAATGTACTGAATGGCTTTTCCGGAGAGCACCGGATGGGTCACGTAAGCGACCACTCTCGCCGCCCCGTGTTCTTTCAACGCTTCAACTGCCTTGCAGAGCGTGCTGGCCGTGTCGGCAATGTCATCCACAATGATACAGTCGCGATCCCTGACATCACCAATGATATGCATGACCTGGGCTTCATTGGGTTGCGAACGGCGCTTGTCGATGATGGCAAGATCCGCACCTGGAATGCGTTTGGCAATTGCGCGTGCGCGAATAACGCCGCCGACATCCGGGGAAACCACCATGATGTTCTTGTATCCCTTGCTGTGAATGTCTTCCAGCATGATGGGCGTGCTGTAAAGATTGTCCACCGGCATGTAGAAAAACCCCTGGATCTGGTCAGCGTGCAAATCCACCGTGACAAGACGGCTGATGCCAACAGAGGCCATCATGTCAGCCACAATTTTGGCGGTAATCGGTACGCGAGCCGAACGTACGCGCCGATCCTGGCGCGCATAACCGAAATAGGGAACAACCGCCGTAATGCGTGCTGCCGATGCGCGGCGCAAGGCATCCGCCATGATGATCAATTCCATCAGGTTATCGTTCGTCGGTGCCGAGGTGGATTGAATAATAAAAATGTCGCGCCCGCGGACATTTTCCTGAATTTCAATCAGGGTTTCACCGTCACTGAATCGTCCGACGTGCGCCTTGCCGAGCGGCAGGTTCAGATGGTCTACCACGTGTTTTGCAAGTTCCTGGCTGGCATTCCCGTTAAAGATCATTATTTCAGGCACGTTCTTCATCCTTTGCGTTTTGTTGTACGGATTGAGGCGTCTTAACAATGGCTGGGGTGCCAGGGATCGAACCTGGGAATGCCGGGATCAAAACCCGGTGCCTTACCGCTTGGCTACACCCCAATGGAGGCTGAAAAATTTGAAAATTCAGCGTGTCAGAGAGCCACTGGCTCCACAGGGCGCCTATTCTGCTTATGGATTCGCAAGGTGTCAACGAAGTTTTTAACTATATTTCACACCTGCCATTGTTTGATCACCAGTTTCACATTCAGCGCCGCATTGTTCAGGATCATATTACCCGGCAGATCGACGCCCATCACGGAAAGATAGCGTGAATATTCGATTCGCCAACCCTGTTGCGCGAGTACGGAAAGACGACCTTTTGCATCCAGCGTTTTTTCTGTCGGCACATTGGGCACTGGCAGGCCGCGAATCCAGTAGTATAGATTTGAGACGGGCAGACGCCATCCCAATTGTTTTTCCAATAAGTTTTCAGGGCTGGTGGAAGTGAATTTTTTGCCATCACCCGTTTCAAGTACCACCGAACCGGGAGTGCCGGTCAATTCCATGGAACCGGATCCAAGTGGTCCCTGAAGCCCGATCGTATAATTCCGTTTATTCTGATGCCATTGCCAGGTGGCGCTCCACGCATCCCGCGCGTTACGAATGGCAATCAATCCCTTTAAATCCCAGTGTTGTATATTGGATAAAACATCCACGCGGTTGGCAGAAGAAACGGGGGATGGTTCGGGAGCAGCGGGTTTTTCGTGCGAAAGGGAAGCGCATCCGGAAAGACCCCAAAAAGCCATCACTAAAAAAATCCATTTTGCATATTTTTTCATGTGAAATCATCCCTGATCGTAAGACATGGCTGTCAGTATAATCTGAAGGTGATCGAGGTCGCTACAAATTAATGGGTTATGACTACTCTTTATGACCCGTTTCGCATAAAATACCCGGACTTTATAACGTGCAAGCCATACCATGCCCATTATTGCCTGTGGAATCAATCATAAGACTGCGCCGGTTGAACTTCGTGAAAAGATAGTGTTTTCCGACGAAAAGCTCGGCCTCTATTTGCAGGATTTGTCGCTGAACGAGACTATTCGGGAAGTGGTTCTGTTGTCGACTTGCAATCGTTCGGAACTTTATTGTGATACCGATGATATCGATAAAATAGTTGACTGGCTGTGCCGGCATCATCAGGTGACACCGGATGAACTGAAACCTGCCCTGTATTTTTATCGAAATCAGGATGCGGTTGAACATATCATGCAAGTGGCGTGCGGGCTGGATTCCATGGTACTCGGGGAGTCGCAGATTTTAGGTCAAATGAAAGAAGCGTTTTCCGAAAGTTGTGCAGCAGGGACGGTCGATACGTTATTCAACCGGTTGTTCCAGCATGTGTTTGCGATTGCGAAAGAAGTGCGAACCAGCACGGCAATCGGTGCGTGTCCTGTCTCTGTCTCCTCGGCAACAGTCAGTTTTATTCGGGACGCTTTCAGAGGTTCGCTTGCCGCATCCCATGTTGTTCTGATTGGCGCAGGGATGACGATGGATCTGGTTTTACGTCATTTGAAACCGCTCGCGCCCGAATCCATCACGATGGTGAATCGCAGTCTCGAAAATGCAAAAGAACTCGCGAAAAAATATGACGTGCAGGTTGCACCCATCGAAGATTTGTCGAATCGGCTGATGTTGGCAGATATTGTGATTTCAGCAACGGGCAGTACGTTGCCTGTTGTCACAAAAGCCATGCTCGGTACGCGCACCCGACCACTTTTTATTATGGATATTGCTGTTCCGCGTGATGTTGAAGCAAGCGTTTCGGACGTTGAAAAAGTCAGTCTGTATTCCATCGATGATCTGAAATCGATTATCCAGAAAAACAGACACGGTCGGGAGCATGCGGCAGAAAAAGCGCGGGAAATGATCAGGCAGCGTGCTGGCGATTTTATGGGTTGGCTGCAGTCTCTGGATCGGGTGACCACTACCATTCGTGCTTATCGTCGGCAAATTGAAGAATTGTGCGAGGGCGAATTGTCGAAATCATTACGCCAGTTAGAGCGCGGTGATGATGCGCATCAGGTATTGGCCGCTTTCGCACGCACACTGACACAAAAATTATTGCATACGCCGACTGTGCAGTTGCGCCAGGCGGGTTTTGAAGGTCGAATGGAAGTTCTGCAATTTGCGGAACAATTATTTGCCCTGTCTGAAATGGAATTACTATGAAAGCTTCTATTCAAAAAAAATTACAATCCCTGGTTGAACGTCACGAAGAACTGGGCGCGCTTCTGGCCGATGCGGAAATCATTCATCAACAGACCCGGTTTCGCGATTACTCGAAAGAATACGCACAGCTTGAGCCGGTGGTGGATGCATTTAAACAGTATCAGGCCTGTTTAAATCGTATCGAAGGCGCGAATGAATTATTAAAAGAAACCGATCCTGAAATGCAGCAATTGGCAAGACAGGAATTAAAAGAAAATGAAGAGCGTTTGACAACGCTTGAAGAGGCACTGCAAGTGTTGCTCTTGCCGCGCGATCCGCACGATGACAGCAATATTTTTTTGGAAATACGCGCAGGGGCGGGGGGTGATGAAGCCGCTATTTTTGCGGGGGATTTAAGTCGCATGTACACCCGGTATGCAGAAGGGCGTCGTTTTCAGGTGGAGTTGATCAGTACGAGCGTGAGTGAGCAGGGGGGGTATAAGGAAATTATTTTGCGAATACTCGGGCAAGGCGCTTACTCGATTTTCAAGTTTGAATCCGGCGTGCATCGCGTGCAGCGTGTCCCTGAAACAGAAGCACAGGGACGCGTGCATACGTCAACCTGCACGGTGGCTGTGATGCCCGAAGTTGACGAAATCGAAACGATCGATATAAACCCGGCGGATTTGCGCACGGATACCTTTCGTGCATCGGGTGCGGGCGGTCAGCACGTGCAAAAAACCGATTCGGCCATTCGTATCACGCATATTCCAACCGGTACGGTGGTGGAGTGTCAGGATGAGCGGTCGCAACATAAAAACCGTGCGCGTGCGATGTCATTGCTAAAAGCAAAATTGTTGTCGGCGGAGCGTGACAAACAGCATCAGGAACAGGCCGAAACGCGCCGAAATCTGGTGGGCACAGGGGACCGTTCAGAACGCATTCGCACGTATAATTTCCCCCAGGGTCGTTTGACCGATCACCGAATTAATCTCACGCTGTATAAATTGCAAGGGATCATGAATGGCGATCTGGATGAAATCGTCAAGGCACTCGTTCATGAATATCAGGCGGATCTTTTGTCAGCACTCGGTGATTGACGCGTGATGATTACCCTTGCAATGGCATTGCGAAAAGCGCATGACAGACTGCGGTCTTCAAGTGATACCCCTTCGCTTGATGCAGAAGTGTTATTGGCGGATGTGTTGCACGTGTCGCGCAGCCATCTCTTTGCTTTTCCCGAACGTGTGTTAACGAGGGATGAAATGCATGCGTATGAAAATCGAATCCGGCAGCGCGCACAGCGCGTCCCGGTGGCCTATTTGACGAATCATCAGGAATTCTGGTCGCTCGATTTTTTAGTGACGCGCGACACATTAATTCCGCGTCCTGAAACAGAATTGCTCGTTCAACTTGCGCTGAAAGAAAATCACGGAGAAAAAAAAACAGTAGCGGATATCGGGACAGGTTCAGGCGCGATTGCGCTGGCTATCGCGCATGAATGCCCTTTGTGGGAAGTGCATGCGACGGATATCAGCGAAAAAGCACTGGCGGTTGCAAGGTCCAATGCGAAACGTTTGGGTCTTTCGTCTGTTTTTTTTCACGAGGGAGACTGGCTTCTCGCATTGCCGCCTGACCTCAAATTTGACGTGATCGTGAGTAATCCACCCTACCTTGCAGAAGACGATCCGCATTTACACACCGGAGAATTGCACTATGAACCGCGATCGGCGCTGGTTTCGGGTGAAAATGGCCTGAAGGCGATTCGGGAGGTGGCGACCGGAGCAAGGCATTATCTCAAATCCGGCGGGAGGGTGTGGCTTGAACATGGCTGTGAACAGGCGAAGGAAATCAGAAGCATTTTCGAGAATCTGGGCTATAGTGAGATAGAGTCGCATCAGGATATGGCAGGGCTTGATCGGGTGACTGGCGGAAGACTTTAAAAAGGCTTACTATTTCACTTCTACAGGGTTGGCTGTTCAATATCAGGAGAAAGGGTATGGCTATCACAAAAGACATTCTGGAACCCAGTCTGGAAATGTTGGGAATTACTCCCTATAAACCCAAAAAAACAGAGCAGTACATGAGTGCGAAAATGCGCGAGCATTTCACCCACATTTTGACATTGCTGCGTAAACAGATCATGGAAGAAGCCGATCGCACTGTGCATCACATGAAAGATGATCTTGTGAATTATGCCGATCCCAATGACCGTGCGAGCCAGGAAGAAGAATTCCGTCTTGAATTGCGCGCACGGGATCGCGAACGGAAACTGTTGAAAAAAATTGAAGAATCCCTGCAATTACTGACAGACAAGGAATATGGCTATTGTGAAGTCTGCGGCATTGAGATTGGCCTGCGTCGACTGGAAGCCCGCCCGACAGCAACACTTTGTATTGATTGCAAAACACTGGATGAAATTCGTGAAAAACAGGGGGGGTAAAAAGTCCTGCCTGTCCTGCAAGTTCTCTGCTAATGGGTTATAATTAACATCGCAACTGTAAAACAGACAGGGTGAAACTATGGCAGGTGGCGGTGCGCAACAACCCAATCAATCCGATAATTCCATGGGGATTATCTGGATCATCGCGGCTGTTTTTGCATCGGGTGCCATTCTCTGGGTCTCGTTCAAAAAGCAGATTATCGGTTTTTATTTTGCAATCAAATTATGGGAAATCCATTTACTGGGTTTTTTTACCAATAACCTCGTCGATGTCAAAACCTATATTACCAGCGCAAATCCTGACAGCCTGACGTTTGAGGATGTGATTAAAGTCGGTGAAGCGGTGGGTGATTATTTACGTTATCCGATCATTCTGATGGTTTGTGTTCTCGCGGTCATTGTTTTTTTCGCCAACTCAACCCGGGTTTTTAAAAAAATTTATAGCATGAAAGATCTGGCGGTGCTTGAAAAAAACAATTGGCCCCAGATTACGCCGGTTCTCCAGCTGGATCTTGCAAAAGCCGATATTGACAAGGGATCGTGGTCCATGGCGTTGACGCCGATGCAATTTTGTAAACGAAATCATTTATTGCAAGAGTATCGTCGCGCTTATCAGGAAGGCATGTCACACAAGGAAAGAAACCGGATTGAAGTGAGCCTTAAACGGGGCGAGGCAAGCAAATTATTTGCTGTTCAACTGGGACCTCTCTGGCCTGGTATTGATCGCGTGCCACCGCATGTCAGGGCGCTTTTTGGCGTATTTGCTGCCCGTATCAATGGCGACAGCAAGGAAGCGGCTGATTTATTGCTGGCGATTAACCGGTCGTCGGGTACCCAATTGAATTTTACGGGCGCTGATGCACTTTGTAAGAAACATCACGACACCAAGCTGATTCAAAAAGTGGTGAATGCACACGCCTATCTTTTGACGGTCATGGCAGAAATGCTGGAAGCCGCGCGCAGTGATGGCGTACAGGCGTCTGCGGATTTTTTATGGTTGAAGCCTGTCGATCGCAAATTATGGTATATGCTGAATACAGTGGGTCGGCAAACGCCTTTTGTGGAAGTGGCGGGGCCTTTTGCACACTGGGTGGCTGAAAGGGAAATGGGCAAGCGCTTGCTGGTTCCGATGGTGGAAGAAGCGACCAATGCGCTGGAAACGGCGCTGAAAGATATTATTTATAAGCCTGATGAAGTGGATGAGAAATAACGCGTTAAAATTAAAACAGTGGGGATAACCATGCGTCCGCAACGTGGTTTGGAAGAAGAACATGAGCTAGCGCCGCAAATGCTTTTGCGCGATACGCGCACGCTTGGCATGAAGACGGTCGACTTTTTCAAGGATCCCGTGCAGAGCGCGAGTCTTCTGGTCGGGCTCGGTATTGCTGCTTTTATTTTTGCACCCGCGACTGAAATTGTTTTTATCATGGCAGTGGGTGTTTTTCTTTATGCCATTACCCGAAAATTCAGACTGCCCTTCCGCATGCCCCAACGCTCTCTGGCCTTTGACTATAACGATCCCCTGCCAACCGGCAAGCCGCGCAGGGCACGCGGCATCTGTTTTTTTGGTAACAGGGCAAAGACAGGGGAAGAGCTGTGGTTTAACGATGCCGACATGCGTACCCACGTTCTCATCTTTGGTTCAACCGGTTCAGGTAAGACAGAAGCGCTTGTGTCAATTGCATACAATGCGCTGGTTCAGGGCAGCGGTTTTCTCTATGTCGACGGTAAGGGTGATAACAGTTTATTCGCAAAAATATTTTCCATGGCGCGTTCGATGGGGCGTGAAGATGATTTGTTATTAATTAATTTCATGACCGGTGCGCGCGATATTATTGGTGCACAGGAAAAACGGTTATCCAATACCATGAATCCGTTTTGTCGTGGTTCATCCGAAATGTTATCGGAACTGGTTGTGAGTCTCATGGATTCCGGCGGTCAGTCGGCGGATGCGGATATGTGGAAAGGCCGTGCTGTTGTTTTCGTGAAAGCCTTGATGAAAATTCTGGTCTACATGCGTGATCAGAACAAAATTCTGCTGGATGCCAACGTCATTCGTAATTATTTCGACCTGACGCGTCTTGAAGCAATTGGCCTTGATAAAATGTTTATTCGTGATAATCAGGAACCGGTGAGTCTTGCCGAAGCGCCCGAGATTGTGCTCGAACCGATTTATAACTACCTCATGACATTGCCTGGTTTTGACAAGACAAAAAAAGGCAAACAGAGTTCGCAAGTGTTCGAACAGCACGGATTTATCACCATGCAATTGACAAAAGTGTTCGGTTCGCTGGCAGACACATACGGACATATCATTCGTACCAATCTTGCGGAAGTGGATTTGAAAGACGTCGTGCTGAATCGTCGCATTCTGGTGGTATTGCTGCCGGCACTTGAAAAATCGCCGGATGAATTGTCGAATCTCGGTAAAGTGATTATTGCATCCTTGAAAGCGATGATGGCAGCGGGTCTTGGTGATACGGTCGAAGGGACTTACAAGGAAGTGATTACCCGAAAGCCCACCAATGCGACATCACCCTATCTCTGTATTCTGGATGAATACGGTTATTATGCCGTCAAGGGTTTTGCGGTGGTGCCAGCACAGGCCCGCTCACTGGGATTTTCTGTCGTTTTTGCAGGTCAGGATTTACCTGCCTTCCAGAAAGTTTCAAAGGAAGAAGCGTTATCCATCGGCGCCAACACCAACATTAAAATTTGCATGAAGCTTGAAGATCCGCTGGATACGTGGGATTTTTTCCAAAAAACAGCGGGCGAATCGTATGTCACGAAAGTGGATTCCTTCCAGACCAATGCGCAGAGTTTGTTGAACAGTTACATGGACAGTCGCAGTGCATCGTCTGAAAAAAGAGCGCGTATTGATCTGCTCGATTTGAAAGAGCAGCGCGAAGGGGAAGCGCATATTTTCTTCAAATCGAAAATTGTGCGCGCACGGATGTTTTTCGCGAATCCCATTGCAGTCGAGCGGATGCGCATCAATCAATTCCTGAAAGTCGAAGCACCGATTAACCGGATCCTGATTGATCTCGATAACAGGATCACGCAATTTTCTGAAGTGGTGGACAGTACGGGCGGGATGATTGACTACGGGCATGATGAATCGGAAGAAATCAATATCATTGCCAATGCCATGAATGCAGACCCTGACATCAATGCGATTGAACGCAGTGTGTCGGCACTCCTCGCATTCCATAATCGTGATGCAGGCGAGACGGATGCGGCAGAGGTTTTTGTGGAAGAAACGGTTGATACATCACGCATCAATCTCTTCAACAAGGTGGCGCTTGATGCCGGTATCAGGCAGCGGGTAGGCGCTGATTTTGAGCGTTTCGCAGCACCTCTCCTCAGCAGGGCGTATTTGAAGGACAAGGTGGAGCTGCTTGAACGCGTTCTGGGGCGTTCGGGTTCGCAGGCCAATACCATGACGAGCGAAATTCTGAAAGATATGTTGAATGCAACGGATTATCCGCCGGATGTGACGGGTCTTTTCCTGCCGGTTGCAGAAGTCAGTGCGGCCGCGAAACAGCTCGCGGATTATGCGGAAAGTTTGCAGACGCCTCCTCAGTAAGCTATATTTCTATTTCATTCGTGAGGCGATATGGAAATAAAAAAATTTTCAGCTATTTTGTCATCCTTGCTATTTGTGACTTTTTTTTTGCAAGGCTGCGCCTCATCCGATGTTTCGCGAAATGCTTCCGGACAAATCCAGAAAACCTATCAAAATGCGAATGCTGCCTTTGAGAGTGACAGTGTCAATGCAGCGGAAGCCTGGCAGGGTTCCAGTCAAATGGCAAAAGGTGTGATGCTGGGTGGTGCAACCGGTGCTATTGTGGGTGCGATTGCAACCGGCGCAACCGGTGTATTACCGGGAGCGGCAGGGGGTGCCATTTTTGGCGGTGCGCTGGGTGCCTATATCGATTCGAAGACTTCTCTTGCCGATCAGATTATCAATCGGGGTAATAAAGTGATTCTCCTCGGGGATCAGATATTGATTGTGATTCCCTCGGAACGCCTTTTTAGCGGCGGAACACCGGTGTTACAGCCTTACGCTTACAAGACGCTGGATCTCGTTTCTCAATTCATCGGCAATTACATTAATATTTCGGTGAAAGTGGCGGCTTATACCGGCAGCAATGGTCCGGAAAGAATCAATCTCTCCCTCTCGCAGGAACAGGCGAATGCAGTGATAAAATATTTGTGGCGCACACGGATCGACACGCGATTGTTGTATGCAGAAGGCGGCGGTGGTTCAAGGCCTGTCACGGAATCGGTTTCAGATTGGGAAGGTCCCAATTACCGGGTCGAAATTACTTTGGAAAAATTACCGGTTTAGGAGTGCGACATGCTGGGCACGAGGCGTGATATTGCAAGAGCGCAAAGTGATTTTTATCGGGATAAATACCATCGCACGTTGCGCAAACTGCTTTTTTCAGTCGGGCTGATTGTTGCGTTAATTGGTGTGATTATTTATCTGGTCTTATCGAAAGCAGCACCGGATTTTTATGCGACGACAACGCAAGGGCAAATTATTCCGCTGACGGTCGTCAATGCAGTGCAATAAAAAATGGAAATAGAATCATGTCGACAGAAAGACAGGACAAATCGCTTAAAAAAAATGATTTTTATGCGGCCAGTTACAATTCCCTGATGATTATTTTTATCATTGAGGTGGTGCTGGTGTCGCTTCTTCTTGCGCTGCTTCTCTATCAGATTCGCAATCGGCCCTTGCCAACGTTTGTCGCTGTAACACCTGCAAAACAGCGTCTGCAATTGGCACCTTCCACTGAGCCTAATCTCTTGCCAGCCACACTGATTCGCTGGGCGAGCAAGGCGGCGGTTTCGGCCTATACCTTTGATTTTGTGAATTACAATAAACAGATTGCGCTGGCGAGACCGTACTTTACAGAAGCAGGCTGGAAGGATTACCAGGCATCCATTGCCGATCTCATTCAAACCATCACGCAAAACCAGTTGTTTGTGAATGGCGTTGTCTCGGCTCCGCCTGTCATTTCCAATCAGGGGGATTTGCCAGGACGGGGTTATACGTGGCGTATTCAGGTTCCATTTCTCGTGACCTACCAGAGTGCAGGACAGGTATCACGGGCCAACTATACCGTGGTGATTACCATCGTGAGAGTATCAACATCCGTCAATCCGGCAGGCATCGGGATTGATCAATTTGTCATGGGATAAAAAAGAGGAAAGATATGAAGACGGAAGGTGAAGCCATGCTCGATGATGCTCTCGTCAGGGTGCATCTGCGCAATGCCTTTTACCGCGAAAAATTTCGTTTTGTGCTGCTGATCTATCTGCTCAGTCTGGTGGCAAATGTTTTTTTGCTCGGTATTATTTTTTATTTGATGAGGCACCCGACGGAACCTCTGTATTTTGCAGCAGACAGAATCGGTCGATTGATTCGTGTTTTTCCCGTGCATGAACCCAATATGTCAACTGCGGATGTTTCAAACTGGACGGTGGAGGCGATTGAAGCATCCTATTCCTACGATTTTGTCAATTACCGTGCGCAGTTACAAAGTGCACAAAAATATTATACGGATTACAGCTGGCGCAGTTACATGAAGGCCCTCGCTGCATCCAATAATATTAAAGCGCTGACAGAGCGTAAATTTATTATTATTGCAAAAGTGGTTGAGCCGCCCAAATTATTGAAGCAGGGTCTTTTGCAAGGTGCGCAAACCTGGAAATTTCAAATTCCTGTTTTAGTGACCTATCTCATGCCGCCTTTTAATGAGAAATCGAAATTTTCGAATCCCTTGATCTTTACTGTTGTGGTACAACGTCAAAATGTGCTGGACAGCCACAAGGGACTTGCCATTATTCGGGCTGTTTCAAATATTGTCGTGGGACCACAACCGGGCTGACACGTCCTTGTCCTCTGGCTATACAACTTTATGGGTCTGCTATATACTGGATTTCATTTAGGTTTCAGGGCTTGGAAGCGGGGAACGATGGCTGAAAATGAGCTACAGTTAGTGAGTCTCCGAGACGATTTCTATCGTGACGGCTATTACAAGGCATTGGCAGCCATGGGTGTGTTGCTGGTGGCGATTGCTCTTTTGGTCAGCGCATCCCTGTATTTGCAATTATCCAAACCGCATCCTGTGACCTTTGCAACGGGTGATGAATTTCGGACGTTACCTTCCATTCCCGTCAACAAACCGTATCTCCCCCAGCCGGATCTGATTCAATGGGTCAGTGATGTCTTGCCAAAGCTCTTTACGTTTGATTTTGTGAATTACAACCAGGAATTGAAAAGCGTTTCGGATTATTTTACCGGGAATGGTGCGAAAAGTTATGCGGATCAGCTCAAAGTGTATGCAGATTATAATACGATTGTACCGCAGAAATTATTTTTAAATGTAAAACCGGCCGGTGCGCCGTTTATTTTGAACCAGGGTTTGTTGCCGGGACAAATTTATGGGTGGCTTATACAAATGCCGTTGGAGCTGGATTACATCCGTATCGGCAGAAGAGATACCCTGATGCTGGTCATGCAGGCACTGATAGTCAGGATTCCAACACTGAATAATTTGTCGGGTGTGGCGATAGAAAAACTGACGGTGATCAAAGGGGCGGGAGACCAGACTCTTTCGAATGGATAAAATCAGAATCAAAAAAAGTGGCATGATTCTCTTGCTCTGCCTGCTGGGTGGATCACAGTCTTTGCTCGCTCTCGATTCGTCACAGGCGGATGCCGCGCAATTTGAAAACTGGTTGAAAAATAATGGCCAGAGTCAGGTGGTATCCCAAACGAATACGGCGATAAATACCGGTTCATCGGCTGTAGACAATAGTCCGCTCAGAATCATGCCGGCTGATGCGACGGATGCGCCACCTGTTATACAAAAAAAGTTTAGACCGCGCCGCCGGCCAGGGCAAATGTCTTATGAAGAATCACAACGCATTATTTTGAAAACGCTGCCGCCGTCACCCCCGGTCAGTTCTGAAGCCGAAGAAGCGTTTAATGGCATGATGCAGCAAAATATGCCATTGACACCGCAGCAGGTGGTGAAATTAAAACAATTGATTGATCAGTCACAGCGTGCGGCGGCGATGCCAGCGAATGTGCCGCCCAAACCCGTCTCATCGACATTGATGGTTAATCTGGCGCCAGGCACAACGCCGCCTGCGATTCGTCTGGCGCAGGGGTATGTGACATCGCTGGTGTTTGTGGATTCGACGGGCGCACCCTGGCCGGTTGCTGCTTATGATATTGGTAATCCAAAGACGACCGCTATTCAATGGGATGGAAAAAGCAATGTCCTGTTGCTTCAGGCGAGCGCGCCTTACGGCGACAGCGATCTGGTCATTCGACTGGTCGGTATGCCAACCCCCATCACGCTGGCTTTGGTGCTGGGTCAGCGCGTGGTAGATTATCGTACGGATATTCATGTATCGGGTCTTGGACCCAATTCAAAGGATTTACCGATCGGGACCGTGTTGCCAGACAGCGCCAATCAATTATTGCTGGGGGTGCTGGATGGTATTGCGCCGCCTGGCAGCCGACAGTTGACGGTCAAGGGCGGCGGCGATTGTCTGGCCTGGCTTTTGGGCGACAAAATGTTTCTCCGCACGCGCCTGACTGTACTGTCACCCGGCTGGGTTGGCCGGATGGTGAGTCCGGATGGCATGAATGCGTATGAAATACAAAAAAGTGCTTCCGTTCTGGTCTCTCGCTACGGACAACCCATTGAGTTGAAAGTTGAGGGTTTTTGATGGCAATCAAACTTCCGGATTTTAAATTTTTTTCAAAGACCGATGCCAAATCGAGAGTCTTTTTTTTATTGGCTGCGCTCGTGGGTATTGTCGTGGTCATTTTTTTTGTAGCGCGTTATTTAAGTTCGGGAGAGAATGCAGCCGGTCCTTCACGTGTTGCAACGGCACCTTCCAATTTGCAATCCGTTCCAGGCGGGCAATTATCACCGGAATATTATCGTGCCCTGATGCAGGCCAATGAACAATCTGCGCAGCAGGCGTTATCAACGGGTGGGACAGCGGTGCCAACACTGGTCAATATTCCGAACCAGTCATCCTCGAATTTTCCTTCACAAAATTGTACGGTGGTTTGTCCTGGGCCGGATGATGCCAATGTAGCCAATGATCTGAATGAACTGGTCAAAAGTGGCAAGCTGTTGCAGAAGGATGCTGATCGTCTGGCAGCGCTTGCCAAAGCCAATGTTTCTGTCGATGAATATGCTGCCGCGCTGGATGAGCTGGTCAGGCAAGGCAAGCTGACGCCGGAGCAGGCACGGCAATTATTGGCAAAATATAAAAAGCAGCATCAGAATGCACTGCTCGCTGACAGCGGGCGATTGATGGATACCCTGATCAAATCGGGTCAGTTGCCACTGGATGTGGCGAATCGTTTGCTGGCCTTGCAAAAGAGCAATGCAACACCGGCAGACTATGCAGAAGAATTGAATCGCCTGGTGGCTGAAGGAAAAATATCACCGCAAACAGCCGCGCAATTGCTTGCACAGTATACCCAGCAAAAAGCCAATGAAGCGACGAAGCAGGGTATTTTTGCAGTAAAACAATTGGCGAAATCAGGTGCGATCACGCAAGAAGTGGCGGATCAGCTGGGTGGTATGCAGTTGAAAAACGTACCGGTTGATCAGTATGCGGCTGCACTGCAGCGTCTTGTGTCCGAAGGAAAAATGACACCCGCAGTCGCGGCCAAATTGCTCGCTGACTACAAGGCGAGACGTGCCGCGTTTGGCGGCGCAATGGGTGCTCTGGAAGCGCTGATTCAGCAACAGGCCATCGAATGCCAGAATGATATGAGAAAGTTGGGCCAGGCCAATCCGAAGAATATTCCACCGAGTTGTCAAAAATTGAATGCATTAAAAGCCGCGGCTGACCGTCTCATGAAATTGCAGGCCAATAATGCGAGCCCTGCAGCCTATGCAGACGAATTGAAACGTCTTGTACAGGCAGGGTTACTCTCACCGGAAGCGGCTGCAACATTAATGCAGTATTATGAGGCGACAGCGGTTCCGGCGGCAGGATCTGCACCGGCTGTCTCGACTGTATTGCCAACGACGTCTGATTTTGCCCGTCTTCAGCAGGTTGTTTCGGCGCAACCGGCAGAAGTCGCCACAGCGCAGAATGTTCAGGCTGAAGCGCAGTTTGCAGCGGCGGAATCCCAGGCGACCCAGGCGGCCATCCAGGAACGTCAGCAACGGGTTCAACAAATTCAGGCGGCCATGTCAGGCCAGGCGCAAGCCCTGATTGCATCATGGCAGCCGGTCCGAATGGCGCATCAGGCGGGTCAACCGCCTGCGCCTGCAAAAGGTAGCGGTTTAAGCGGTGGCAAGGGGGGAGAAGAAGGTGGCGCGGCAGAAGGTTCCGGTTCTGCCACAGAAGGGGGACGTCCGCTTATCAAGGCAGGGACAATTTATTTTGCTGTTCTGGATACGGCAGTTGATAGTGATTATCCGGATACCCCTGTCATGGTTACAATAGTACAAGGTCCTTTCAAGGGGGCGAAATTGTTAGGGAAATTGTCGCTTGCCCAGGGAAAAGACCGTGTGAGTTTAAACTTTAATCTGATCGACATGGAAGCCTGGCCTAAAACAAAAAATACAAATGCCTTTGCGATTGATCCGGATACTGCGCGGACAGTCATGGCGAGCAGTGTGGATCATCATTATCTGATGCGTTATGGCTCGCTTTTTGCATCCTCATTCATGCAGGGTTATGCACAGGGCGTACAAAATGCCGGAACCAGCACGACAGGTATTTTTGGAACGTCAACACAAAATCCCAAATTGAGTTTTGGAAATAATATTGCAGTGGGATTGGGCCAGGTCGGTACGGCATTTACCAATGTGGTGCAGGGTTATGTGAACACACCGGCAACGGTTAAAGTCAACGCAGGGGTGGGACTGGGTATATTATTTATGTCAGATGTGACATAACGACTATACTTCCTGTAGAGATGCAGTAAAGAGATGACATCAGGAAGCCTGACTATTATGATAATTTTAAAAAAGACAGGCGAGGGGATGGACTCCAGGCGATTTCAAGGGGCTGTGTATGGCGAATGAGCACTATGAAGAAGAGGGTCATGAGGAAGGGGAATATCACTTCTCGGATGACCAGGTCAATTACGATATGGAAATGGATGCGGGAGCGAGAGAGACTGCTGCAGCCGTTACAACATCGCCTAAGGAATCGTTTGCGAAAAAAATGGGCCAGCATCGCCGGGTGGTGATTGGTCTCGTTATTTTTATTGTTTTATTGGGTATTGTTTATAAACTGGTGGCGCCTTCTTCCGCACCCGTTACCGATTTTCAACCCGGTGCGGCTTCCCCTGCCAGTGTGCCTCCCAAAGTCTCTCCGCAGAAAGCCGTTGTGCCGCCACCTCAACCGGCGGGAGCGCCAGCTGCACAAACCACGACAACCACCACGATGACCCAACCGGTTCAGCCGGCTCAGCCGGAAGTCACACAACCGGCTGTTTCAACACCCGAACAACCTGCGAATACACCACCTGCGCAAGTATCGACGACGACCACGATGACAGCGCCTGTAGCGCCTCCGGCGGATAAAACGGTCATGGAAAAAATCGGCATGCTGGAGCAGCAAAATTCAGCGATGATGAATTTGTTACAAACACAATACGCACAGAAAATCACAGAGACGGAACAACAAAATGCGCAATTGCGGACAGAAGTCCAGGAGTTGAATGCACGCATCAGTAATATGGAAGTCGCGTTTCGTCAACTGGCTAAAATGTTACGCAATGCAAACCCGAATGCGACAGCCAATGCATCCGCCAACCGCGGCATGGTGAGTATGCCAACGGCCGCCCGTGCTGCACCACCGCGCATGACGTATGTCGTCCAGGCGATTATTCCCGGACGCGCATGGTTAAAAGCCGACTCGGGTGATACGGTGACGGTTGCTGAAGGCGATACGCTGAAAGGGTATGGTCGGGTCACACGGATTGATCCGTATGATGGTGTGGTGGATATTGACACGGGGAACCGGGTCATCAGTCTGTCGTATGGCATGACGGGAGATTAACGTGTTAACACTGAATTATTTTCTGACGCGTGGTGTTAAATCATTCTGCATGATTTTCATGATGGCTGGCGTGATTTTTTCAGGAACAGCCTTTGCTGCAACAGCACCTGATGTGGCGACCATGCTCATCAATTTCAGTGAAGCGCTACCTAACCTGATGCGTCTTGTGACGGCACTCGCCTATGTGATGGGTTTCTTTTTTATTGTAAAGGGTTTAATGGATCTCAAACAGTTTGGCGAATCGCGCAGCATGATGTCGCAGGAACATTCCCTAAGCAAGCCCTTGCTGGCTATTTTTGTAGGCACCTTGCTGATTTATCTGCCTGCGAGTGTGCAAACCGGATTAAACACGTTCTGGACGAGCCCGAATCCGTATGGGTATCTGCCCTCTTCCGAGGATAACTGGACTGACCTCTATAGTGCCGTCTTCATGGTGATACAACTGATCGGTGTGATTGCCTTTATCCGGGGTCTTGTGATGTTGACGCGTGTGGCAGGGCACGGACAGCCTGACACCTTCAGTCGAGCCATGGCGCATATTATTGCAGGCATTTTGTGTATTAACCTGTATCAATTTCTTCAGGCGATTTTTGAAACGCTGGGTATCACAGGGTTTTTACCGCCTTCCTGAAAAAGTAGTTGTGAATGAATAGCTTCCATGCCTAGAATTGAGGTTGGAAAAAGTGAAGCCGTGTTGTTTTGAATGCAATTGGGCAGTGATGAAAATGCTAAAAGGAGACGTCAACATGATGAGCAAGCAGACCAAAAAAGGGTTTTTGTTATTGATGGGCGCTGTATTGTGCCTTTGTGCCGGGAGTGCTTTTGCAATTGTATCAGGCGGTGTGGGCGGCGTTGCCACTAATGTAATAGGAAACCTCAGCAACGTTGCAAAACTGATTACGGCAGGTTCCTATGTTGCCGGCTTCGGCTTTGCAGTAGCCGCTATCGTCAAGTTCAAGGCGCACAAGGATAATCCGACGCAAATTGCGATTGGTATGCCGATTGCACTGCTCTTTGTAGGCGCTGCCCTGATCTTTATTCCATCCGTCTTTTCAACAGCCGGTATCACGCTGTTTGGTGCCAAATCGGGTGCGGGTACGATTTCAGGCGTAGACAAATTTTGATGATTTGATCGTTGAGCGTGGAAGGGGTTATGCATGAGCTTCAACTGGCAGTCAATTTAAATGGCTGGCGAGTCTTTGTCAGAAGACGTGAAGACAAGCCATTTCTGCCAGTTGCGGAACAGGTTTATACGCGTGATAACTACACGTGTCAGTATTGCGGATTTCAGGCGAGGGAATATCAGGAAATTGTCAACCTCGATGGCAATTACGCAAACAATAAATTAAGCAATTTGATCACTGTCTGTTGTTTCTGTTCGCAATGTCTTTTTATCCAGTCCGTGGGTGTCGATGAAATGGGTGGCGGCCAGTTGATTTATCTCGCTGAAATGAGTCAGGCGGATTTAAACAGTTTTTGTCACGTGCTTTTTTGCGCGATGGGCAATGGCACCGGGTATCAGGATAGCGCACAGGCGATTTACCGCAGTTTTAAATTTCGTAGTCAGCAAATTGAAAACCGGTTTGGCAGCGGCACCAGTAATCCTTCGGTGTTTGGTCAACTGGTGCTGGAACATCAGGCGAGCCACCCGGGTGTCAAAACCAATCTTTTAGACAATGTGCGGTTGCTTCCTTCCTACACCAAATTCAAGGTCCAGCTGGATGCATGGGCGGCGGCAGCGCTTGAAGAACTGGCGGAAGATGCGGCGCAATAAAAAGGGTTTATCATGCGAAATGTTGTGGATCCGGTTCTGGATGGCATTGATTCGATATTGGCCTGGTTTAGCACTGAGTTGAAGCAGACGACAGAATCCTATTGCGATCTTGAAACAGCAGATGATAAAACAACGCTCGTGGCGCGCGACGGGTCGCTCATTTCAGTGATCCGTGTATTTGGTGTGACGAAGCTGATTGGCACCGAAGAATTTGAAGCCATTCACGCAGGCATCACGCAAAGTTTGCAGCCCACGTTGAAACGGCCGGGGCATGTCGTGCAAGTCTATTTCAGTTATGATCGTCAGGCGGTCAGGCCTGAAATTGAAGAAATTCTCTCGCCCGCCAAAGCAACCGCCACGCGATTAAAATTGAGTCTCGATGATTTGTTCAAGGAACGTCTTGATTATCTTTCCAACTATTGCGCGCATGAAGAATTGTATTTTGTGTTGTGGACGCGTCCTTATTCGCTCACGAATGAACAGGCGCAACGCGCAAGCAAGGAAAAATTAAAAAACATTCGTGATAATAAAATTCCGCCGTTTAAAAATGGGCAAAATCTCATTGCAGCGGTGCCGGATTTGCGGGAAGCGCATGCCTCATTCGTTCGGTCCGTTGTAACGGATCTCGTCGGTTTGAATGTCTATTCCCAGTTGCTTGAAGTGCATGATGCGCTGTATGCCGCGCGTTATTCTGTGGATGCGGATTTTACGGATAAAAACTGGCGACCTTATTTACCGGGCGATTCTATTCCTCTGCGTGAAGCGCGCCCACTGGCGGGCGAATTGTCAGGCCTGATGTGGCCGCCCCTTGCCCGTCAATTATTTCCGAGAGATGCGATGGTGATTGATGGGCGAACGATTCGTGTCGGTGATCGCATTTACACACCGTTATTTATTGAATTGTTTCCGCAGGAATTGAAATCCTTCATGGTGTTATTTTCAAGAACCTTGCCGACACAAGTGCCATGGCGCATGTCCTTTTTGATTGAAAGTGGTGGCAATGAAACCTTGCGTTTCAAATCCGTCATGGCCGCGATTTTAAGCTGGACGTCGGCGCAAAATGGGTTGGTGAATGATGCAGCGAAACTGTTAAAAAATATTGAAACCAACACGGATGATGCTGTCGTAAAACTTCAGGTCAGTTTTGCCACATGGGCGCCTGAAGGCAATCTTCGTTTGTTAAGAACACGCGCGGCGGAACTTGCAAAGGCAGTTGAAGGCTGGGGCACGTGTCAGGTGACGGAAATTTCCGGCGATGTGTTTGCAGGGTATGCCTCCAGTTTATTGGCTTACAATGCAAACAGTGTGGCAACACCGTCGGTTGCGCCCTTATCCGATGTCGTGTACATGCTGCCTTTTACGCGACCGGCGTCCGCATGGCAATTTGGTGCGGTTTTATTACGTTCCCCGGATGGCAAGCCGTGGCCTTATCAACCGGGTTCCGCGCAACAGACCACGTGGATTGATTTGATGTATGCAAGACCCGGTTCGGGTAAATCGGTTCTCTCGAATTCGATTAATCTCGCCTTGTGTTTGTCGGGCGGGATTCAACGATTGCCGCGCATTGCGATCATCGATATTGGTCCATCGAGCAGTGGATTGATTTCCTTGTTGAAAGAAGCGCTCCCACCGGAATTGCGTCATTATGTGGCCTATCACCGATTGCGCATGACGCCGGACTATGCGATCAATCCGCTGGATACGCAATTGGGTTGTCGTTATCCGACGGCGCAGGATCGTGGATTTCTCGTGAATTTTATTACGTTGCTTGCAACGCCACTCGGTGCGGAACGGCCTTATGACGGTGTGTCAGACATGGCAGGTCTCGTGGTGGATGAATTGTATAAGTACCTCGCGGATGATGGCAAACCGCATCTTTATACGAATGGTCTTGAGCCGCTGGTGGATGACATTCTCACGGAAATTGGTTTTGTGATGGATGACCATACCACGTGGTGGGAAGTGACGGATGCTTTATTTTTAGCGAGTTTTCATCATGAAGCGATGTTGGCGCAGCGTTATGCGGTTCCCTTGTTGCCGGATGCGGCTGCGATTTGTCGCACGCAAGTGATTGAAGATTTGTATGGTCAGGTCAAGGCCCCGACAGGTGAACCACTGATTCAGGCCTTTGGTCGCATGATTTCAAGTGCGGTGCGTGAATATCCGGTGTTGTCCGGTGTGACCAAATTTGACATTGGTGATGTGCGAATTATTTCACTGGATCTTGATGAAGTCGCAAAAAGTGGCGGAGATGCAGCCGAGCGCCAGACTGCGGTGATGTACATGCTGGCGCGTTATACGCTCGCGAAACATTATTATTTGACGGAAGATAGTCTGAGTGATTTTCCGGAGGCCTATCGGGAATATCATCGCGTGCGTATTGGCGAAATTCGTGAAGATCCCAAACGCATTGTGTATGACGAATTTCATCGTACGTCCAAAGCGCGTGCGGTACGCGATCAGGTGATTCTGGATATGCGTGAAGGACGAAAATGGAATGTGCAGATTGCACTTATTTCGCAATCGCTGGATGACTTTGATCCGGTGATGGTGGAATTTGGCACGTCGGTTTTTATTATGGATGCGGGCCCCGAACAGGCGATCAAGCGTTCAACCGAAATTTTTGGTTTATCCGAAACGGCGCGTGTTGCTTTAAAAACCCGCGTGCATGGGCCGCGTGAAGGGGGTGCAACCTTCCTCGCGCAATTTGCGACAAAATCAGGTGTGAACACGCAGTTGCTTACCAGTACGCTTGGGCCAGTCGAATTGTGGGCGTTCAGTACAACAGCAGAAGATGCGAGAACGCGTAACAAGTTGTATGCCAAAATGGGACCGGCCGAAGCGCGCCGTGTGCTTGCGAATTTATTTCCGGGAGGCTCTGTCAAATCGCTGATTGAAAAACGCCTTGCGACAATCAAGGAACAAAAAGGATTGATTGAAGAATCCGCGGAGCTTGGCATCATTGATCAGCTGGTTCAGGAAGTGCTGGATGCGTATTCCAAAAATCCGGATGTGAAGAGTTTGCCGAAATAGTGTAGAGTCAATTCTGCGGGTTTTTCGCGGTTTAATTGCTATTATAATATCAATTTATTGGGTCTTATAAGCAAAAAAATGTCATTATAATGACATATTCACAGGCGAAAAATTTTATGAGAAGCTTTCGCATCAGGAATTAACGCTTGCTGAAACAAAAAATTAATTAAGTTGGCAAAATAAGTCTTCTAACGTCACTACACCACCATCAACATGATTTTCAAAATAACCTGTTTTCTTTAGACCATTTGTGCATATCATGGCCAGAAATAGCTGCTTTTTTACACCTGTTTTTTCTTTAAAAACGGCAAGTTTGTTTTTTAAAATTCTTGAATATCGTTTGTCTATAGAATATTCCTGTTCCGTATATTTGATTTCGCATAATGTAATTGCATGATCATTTCTATCAATGACCAGATCAATTTGAGCGCCTTCTTTTGTTTTTTCGCGAGGAATATAACGCCATGCATTTACTTTTCCACTGGCCTTGATATTAAGCGCGTGAACGATTTGATCTATATGTTTCATACATACAGCTTCAAATGCATAACCGGACCATGCGTAATAAGCGGGTCTTTGGCTTTGATTCAACCAGTAATCACGAGTAAATTGCTTTTGTTTCTGCGAATCTATCCATTGCAGATAAAATAAACAAAACTCGTCGATTAATTTATAGTATTCTCCTTTTACTCGACCCCATGGAATATTTTCATCAATAAATCCGGCTTCTTCCAGGTCTTGTAATCTTTTTGTCAAGCGGCCGCCACCGGAAGATAATTTGGCCTGATCTTTTAACTCTGCTCTGCGAACACCTTCTTTTCTTTTTGAAATTAATTTAATAAGTTCAATATAGGCTTCCGCATTTTCAAATAAGGATTGAAATAATTTATCAAACTCATTTTTTAATGGAGAATTTTTTTCAAAAAAGATATTTTGTATATTTTGTGCAGATGTTAACCCTCTTTCCGCATATTTTAAGTAATAGGGTATTCCGCCTAATGCCATATACAATGAAAGTACGTGATTGCGATTTAAAGTGATATTTCTGCTTTTTAGAAATTCTTCAGTTTCAGAAAGACTAAATGGCAATAATCTTATGGGTTGCGTAACCCGATTATGCAATCCTCCTTTGTTATTAATAATTTTTTTAATGAGCCATGATGCGGATGATCCACAGACCACTAAGATAATATTCGGCATTTTTACCCAATTACGATTCCAATAATAATCCAGTTCTTCCAACAGTCCGGATTTACGTGTTGCCATCCACGGAAGTTCATCGAGAAATACAACTACTTTTTCGCTTTGTTTCGAGAGTTGTTTATCAAGAATATCAAAAGCATCACTCCAATTTTTGGGAGTTTCTAATGGCACTTTATCCAGGAATGCTTCCGAGAGAGCATCTATAAATTTTTTTAACTGGTTTTTTTGGCTTCCATTTTGTACCCCTGTTGCGTGCAATAATCTACATTTTTTTGAAGAAAAAAATTCACGTATCAAATAGGTTTTTCCAACGCGTCTTCTTCCATATACTGCCAAAAATTCAGCTTCGTTCGAATTGTAAACCTTGTTAAGGAGCTTAAGCTCCCGTTTTCTACCTGTAATCATGTGTAATCCTGGATGGGCCACTTATAGGATCATTATAAGTGGCCCGTTCAGGAAAAGCCAGCAAAAGAAAACTGGATGGGCCACTTATAGGATCATTATAAGTGGCCCATCCAGATAAAACAATATAACAAATTGATTTTAAAGAAAAATATATTAATTGATAGAACGCTTGTTTAATCCAAAATAATTATAAATATAAAATCGCGCTATTCCCGTGTATTCATGCAACGCAAAATCGGTGAGTGCGAAAGTATATCCGAGTGGAACAAGTGTGATGCGAGTGGAAATATAATCAGACACAGCAGGGGTTGGATGCATTCCAAAATTCGAAAAATAAAGCAGCGCACGTTTCATGTGTATTCCGGATGTCACCAGAAAAACAGCATCAGCATTTTCTTTTTTTAAAATCGCACTGGTAAATTCTGCATTTTGATAAGTGTTCATACTATTTTTTTCTAATATTATATTTGAGTTTTCTATTCCAAGAGCATTCAATGCTGTTTGATAGACAGATGCTTCTGATTCGCCGGTGGAAAGCGCATCGCCACCGCTAATAATAATATTGCATTGAGCGTTTGTTTTTTTACATAAAAAATAAAGACGGGCTGTTTCATAAATGCGTGAATACGCGAGTAAGGTTGGCCGGGGAGACAATGTATCATTTGATTTTACCGTGCCTGCGCCGAGCAATACGATTGCATT
>DATIJJ010000083.1:0-2831 GCA_035478795.1 Gammaproteobacteria bacterium
AAAATGGCTTCAGAAAGATTGCTGCCAATAAAACCATTCGCACCCAGTATCAACACATTCATTCCAGCACCTCTTATACATAGTCCAATCAACGAAATGGGCGCTATCATAACGCAAACCGGCCTTCCCAACCAGCATTACTGCCTGTCCGATCGGGCATTTTCGGTATATAATGCCGGTCTTTTATCTGGAGACAGAAACACATGAGTACATTGATTGGTAACAAGGCCCCGGATTTTACGGCTGCGGCTGTGCTGGGGAACGGGGAGATCGTTGATCACTTCCATCTGGCTGAAGCCATCCGAAACAAATACGCGATTCTTTTCTTCTACCCGCTCGACTTTACGTTTGTGTGTCCTTCTGAATTGATTGCCCTGCACAACCGAATGGCTGAATTCAAACAACGCAACACGGTTGTGATCGGTATCTCCATCGATTCGCAATTCACACACAATGCATGGCGAAAAACGCCCATCAATGAAGGTGGCATTGGACCGGTTGATTATCCACTGGTGGCTGACGTGAACCATCAGATTTGTCAGGCGTACGGTGTGGAACATCCCACCGCTCACGTTGCGCTGCGCGGTGCATTCATCATTGACACGCACGGCAATGTTCGCTCACAAATTGTGAATGATTTGCCGCTCGGTCGTAACATGGATGAATTGTTGCGTTTAATTGATGCATTGCAATTTCACGAAAAACACGGTGATGTGTGTCCAGCCGGCTGGATGAAAGGTGAAACCGGCATCAAACCGACAGAAGAAGGCATTGCTACTTATCTGACCGATAAATCGACTGAGCTATAATTTTCCACAAAGCCCGCTTTTTAGCGGGTTTTTTTTGCGATTTTTTTTGCTTTTTTTCATTTTTCGCTTTTACTTTTCGAATGGTTTATTTAGAATTGCGCTGCGGATTGGTTTGAAAAAATTCTTTGTATCCTCATTGAAAATTGTAAAAGCCATCCTGATCTTTAGAAACTCTGTTTAAAATTTGCAAGTACTGCAACCTGAAATAACACTTTCGATCATTTCCGGTTTAAATTTCGCTTGCAATGTTAAATATTTGTATGTAGTTTTGAGCGTCCGGATCAAATCAAAAATATGTCAAGGAGATACAGAAACATGAAATTAAAACTCGTCGTTGCATCCATGAGCTTGTTAGGCTTGATCACAAGCCCGGAAGCTTTTGCAACCACTCATCACAACCACAAACATCATGCAGTTAAACAAGAAGCAGAAGTGGCTCCTGTTGCGTACAAGGGTATGGTGCCCGTTGAAGTTTGCCCATTATCTGATCCATACATTTCGATGATGGATGCCATGGGACAAAATCTGGGCCGTGCAAAACCAACCCAGGATTGCAACAAACTTCTGGCATTGGCAGGTGGCGCAAACTTTGATGCAAAATGGGGCAACCGTTCCATGGGGTATCAAACTGAAAACACACAGAGAGTGTCGCTGAACGATGTTTACCTGAATCTGTTTGGTAACGTGAACGATTGGACAAAAGCATTTGCCAGCATCAGCTACAACGATGCAAGTGGTATTTCCACTACGTTCAATCCATTTAATCCCAACTCCAATTTTGCCTCCAAGGCGGGTCAGTACAGCAACGTTTATCCAGTCAACACGCTGACTCTGGAACAAGGTTATGTTCAAATTTCCAACTTTGAGCAATCCCCATTGTTCCTGAAACTGGGTAAGTTCTATCAGGATTTTGGTCGTTATACCATTCATCCGATCACACGTTCGCTGACACAGTCCTTGAGTGAATCGTTGCACACAGCGGCACAAGCCGGTTTTATCACCCGAATGGGTTTCCATGGTGATATCGCTGCGTTTGATACACCGTTAAATCAACGTCGCTCCTATCCTACTGTTCTCCAGGGCGTTACTTCTAACGTTCAAGGTCATAAAACAACGGATTACACCGCTGCGATTGGCTTTGATCAGATGAATGATCAGCTGGGTTGGGGTGTTAATCTGGGTTACATGTATAACATGGTCGGTGTTAACGACATTACCCAGGTTATTTCTGAATACCAGTCGCTTAACGTATTCGCCACGGGTGGCACCTACAGAAACCGTGTAGCTGCAGGCACGATTGATGCCTACATCACCAGCGGTCCGTTCTCATTGATTGGCGATTATGTTACTGCGATGCAAAACTTCAGTAACAATGACCTGAACAGCAAGGGTCTGGCCGCCAACTTCTATGGAACCAACAACGGTGCGAAACCATGGGCTGCTAACCTGCAAGCGGGTTATGGCTTCACGGGCTGGAACAGAAACCAGAACGTGTACCTTGGTTACCAGGCGTCCGGCAATGCGGTTGTGGTCTTCCTGCCGAAGAACCGTTGGGTCGCAGGTTATAACATCGACATGTGGAAAAACACCAACCTCGGTTTGGAACTTGACCACGATACAGACTACGGCACCAGTCAGGGCGGCACGGGTAACACCAGCAACCTGATTAACTTCCGTGCTGGCGTTAAATTCGGTTAATCTCTAATCGAACCATGAAAAAGCCCGCGATTGCGGGCTTTTTTTTATCTGATATTGGAGAACTACTGGATGGCTACAACTGTGTACTATCTGGCGTTCCCCCCTTCCTTTCCTTCCCCCACAAAACGGGGGGAAGGGACCCACGGTAGCAGACCTGATACAATTTCCAGGTAGCGTTTTTTTAAAAATAAAAAATCTCAAAAATTATTTTTTAATGAATGATGAAAAGATCACAAATCTCCGAAGCTGGCTTGATCCGAGCCGCGACCGGAAGGCGAGCGCATCACAAGCTCTGCAAAATATCATGAAATTAAAACAACACCT